>CAYLSS010000105.1:0-8641 GCA_964385765.1 uncultured Solibacteraceae bacterium | reverse complement strand
GGTGGTCCTGTTGTGCTGGCTCACCTACCGTTTCGGGCGGTGGGCATTCGGTGAGCTGGTGGGCTTCTACTCGGGGCTCATCCTCGCCTGTTCGGTGGGACTTTGGCTGTTTACCCGCGTTCAGATCTCGGATGCCATGCTCACGGTCACGATCACGCTGGCGATGTGGAGCCTGCTGCGGACGTTCGATGCCGAGGAGAAGCATCCACGCCGCTGGATCCTGGTATTCTACGCGTCGATCGGGGTGGGCCTGTTGTTCAAGGGCCTCATCGGCGCGGTCTTCCCGGTGGGGGCCGGCGGTCTCTATCTGCTCTTCACCGGGCAGGCTTTCAGAGTCGGGACGTGGCGCCGGCTGCGGCCGGTCTCCGGCATTGCCTTGATGCTGGCCATCGCCGCCCCGTGGCATGTCGCCGCGACGCTCCGCAACCCGCCGCTGTTCGACTTCACGATGTCCAGCGGTCCCGGCCACTACCGCGGTTTCTTCTGGTTCTATTTCTTCAACGAGCATCTTTTCCGCTTTTTGGGCACGCGCTGGCCGAAGGATTATAACCGAGTTCCGGTCTTCCTGTTCTGGCTCTTCCATCTGCTATGGCTCTTCCCGTGGACCGCATTTCTCGGCGGCGTGGCGAAGCTCTCCTGGCGTCCGGCGGACCGGGCCGGAAGGACAACCCTCTTTCTCCTCTGCTGGTGCGGTTTTCTACTCCTGTTCTTCACCTTCTCGACGACGCAGGAATACTACTCGATGCCCTGCTACCCGGCGCTCGCAATGCTGCTCGCCGGGGGACTCGCCACCGGTGGGCGCGCGGTCCGGATTGGCGCCACGGTACTGGCCGTGGTCTGCCTGATTGCCGGGGGCCTGCTCACGGCCATCTTCGTCGCGGTTTGGAACCAGCCGGCGCCCGGCGACATCTCGGCGGCGTTGACCCAAAACCCGGAGCTATACACGCTTTCGCTCGGCCACCTGGCCGACCTGACACTCGATGCCTTTGCTTACTTGCGGGTTCCGGTACTGATGGCCGCGATCGCGTTCTTTGCCGGCGCCGCCGGCGCATGGCGCTTGGGCGGCATTCACCGCGTGGTCGCCATCGCGGAGATGATGGCGATCTTCTTCCACGCCGCGCGGGTCGCCCTGGTCGCGTTTGATCCTTACCTGTCGTCGCGCCCGCTCGCCGAGGCATACAAAGAGGCTCCGCCGGGGCGACTGATTGTGGATAACCAGTACTACGCCTTCTCATCGGTCTTCTTCTACGCCGGAACTGAAGCCCTGCTGCTGAACGGTCGCGTCAACAACCTCGCTTACGGTTCCTATGCCCCGGATGCTCCGGATGTCTTCATCAATGATCGGGAGTTCCGCGAGCGATGGCTCGGTCCCGAGCGGTGGTACCTGTGCGTCGAAGGACCACGCGTCGAACCGATCGAGGCGCTGGTGGGCGAGGATCAGCTTTATGAGGTCACGGCGGCCGGGGGTAAGTACTTACTTACGAATCGGCCCATTCGCTGACGGCGTGTCTGAATCCGCCGTCCGGGGGCAGCCGCGCCCAGGCACTCCGGCGCCATTCGCCCCCCGCTTGATTCACACCCCGTGCCTCCTCCAATCCAACCGAAGCGCTACATTGGAAGTGTGCGTGGTCTCGGATTACCGGAACTCCTTGTCATCGCCGCTCTTGTAATTCTCTTCCTGGGAGGACGCCGCATCAGCAGCGGCCTCGGGGAGATTGGCAAGGTCGCGAAGCAGACAAAGGACCAGGCGAAGTGGATCTACCGCTCGGTAGGCGGCAGCGAGGAAGAAGAGATCGAGGCGGAAGGTCCGGTGGGTGAACGGCTCGCCGCGCGGCTTCTGGAGCAGTTTCCGGAAGACCCGGATCCGGCGGCGCGGGAGCGGCTCGAGGGAATCGGTCAGAAGCTGGCGGGGGCCGACGGCAGCGGCCGCGTGTTCAGATTTCGAGTTGTGGAGGCCGGCTTCGCCAATGCGTTCGCGCTGCCCGGCGGCCACGTCTTTGTTACCCGTCCACTGTTCGATCTCTGCCGAAACGACGACGCCGAAATCGCCTATCTACTTGGTCACGAGATGGCCCACATCATCCGCCGCCACGCGGCCGAGAAGTACGTCACGCAAGCGGTACTCTCCGCCCTTCCGGTGCGCGGCCTCGCCGTCTCGCTCCTCAACAAGGGATACGCCCGCGACCACGAACTGGAAGCTGACGCCGACGGCGCCAAACTCGCCGCCAAGGCCGGCTTCGACCGGCAAGGCTCCATCCGCGCCCTTCGCCGCCTCGAAGAAGCCGCTCCGGAGACCGGTCTCCTGGCCGAGTACTGGTCCACCCATCCCCCGGTCCAGGAGCGTCTCGCCAAGCTGGCCTGACACTGCCCCGTCGCCGGACCTGAAACAAAACCGCCCGGTCCCGCGTCTCCTCCGTGTGCGATGTTTCGGCCGCCGGCAGAACCGGCGGGAAGCTTCGCTGTAGGGAGGAGAAGAATTGAGAAGCTCGGCGCTGGCAGTACTACGGGTTGTTGTGGGAATCGTATTCATGGTCCACGGCTGGAACAAGTTCATGGTGGGATTCGACGCGGTATCGGAGAGCTTCCGGCAAATGGGGCTCCCCGTGCCAATGCCCGCGGCGGTAACAGTCGCCATCGCCGAGTTACTTTGCGGCCTCGCTCTTATCCTCGGTCTCTATGTGCGAATAGCGGCCATCCCCCCCATGATTGCGATGTTAGTGGCCATCTTTGTCGCCCACCTGCCCAATGGTTTCTTCGTCCGCGACAACGGCTATGAACACGCACTTGTGCTGCTAACCTGTCTGGTAGTACTCGCCCTCACCGGCGGCGGCAAACCGGCGGTGGATCAACTAATACAAAGACGCAAACAACGGTCCGCATACAACTCGCGCTAGTCTAGTGCGGCGTAAATAGTAACGTTTATAGCTTGGTCGTCGTCTCTACCATAAGAGGAGAGAACGACGATGCGAGTCGCCCGCCCCGTAATCCTGAGCCCCGACCAGAAAGAAGCACTCGAAGCCCGGACCCGGGCACGCCGCGCTCCAGCGAGGATTGTGGAGCGCGCCCGGATTGTCTTGCTCGCTGCTTCCGGAATGCAGAACAAACGGATCGCGGCCCAACTCGGGGTCACACCGGAAAAGGTCGCGCGGTGCCGCAATCGCTCCCTTGACGGTGGCCTTGGCGCGCTCGACAAAGATGCCCCACGGCCTGGCCGGACACCGGTCATCAGCCCGGCCAAGATCCAGGAGGTCGTCCGCCGAACCACCCAGGAGAAGCCCGACAACGCCACCCATTGGAGCACGCGCACGATGGCCGCGGCTGCCGGTGTCAGCGAAAAGAGTGTCCGCCGCATCTGGCATCAGCATGGACTGAAACCGCACTTAGCGCGCACCTTCAAGGTCAGTAATGACCCGCACTTCGCCGAGAAGCTGGAGGCGATCATCGGGCTCTATCTCAATCCTCCCGAACACGCCATCGTCTTGTGCGCCGACGAGAAGAGCCAGATTCAGGCGTTGGACCGCACCCAGCCGGGGCTGCCACTGAAGAAGGGCCGCTGCGGCACCATGACCCATGACTACAAGCGCAATGGAACCGCCACGTTGTTCGCTGCGCTGAGTGTCCTCGATGGCACCGTCATCAGCATGTGCGACGATCGCCACCGCCACCAGGAGTGGTTGAAGTTCCTACGGGTGATTGATCAGATCACACCCGCCGGCAAAGAAATCCATCTGATCGCGGATAACTACGCAACGCACAAGCATCCGAAGGTACAACGATGGCTCGCCCGCCATCGCCGCTTCCACGTCTACTTCACTCCCACCAGCGGCTCTTGGCTGAACATGGTGGAACGTTTCTTCCGCGATCTGACTCAGAACCGACTACGACGTGGCGTCTTTCGCGACGTGGAAGAGTTGATTACGGCTATCGGAGACTATGTCGACCGCCACAACCAAAAACCCAAACCCTTCGTCTGGACCGCCAAGGCGGCCGATATCCTGGAAAAGGTCAAACGCGCCCGCGCCACCCTGGATAATCGTTAATCTGTATGCCGCACTACACTAGCTCTCTCGCGATCGGACACGGCTACTGCGAAATCGACGATCCACCGGGGTTGCGCCAAGCGGCCGATCAGAAGCCGGCCGCAGATCTGTGTCCGGTTCTGAAGCGTCACACCTCCGCCGCATCTCTCTGCCGGCGCAGAGCCCCGTGCGCCAGCAAGCGGAGTCCCGGCCGCTGTGTTCGCTCCATGTCGGCGCCGGCATGGCAGCACGCAAGCTGCGCCGGCGCCGGCCATTACTCCGGACTTCGGGCGCGCCGCGACAAGGACCGTCCATTGGATGTAGAATTCCTCTTGAGAAATGCCATGATTACCAGACGCCAGATTCTCAAAGGCGCCGCCGTCGGGCCGATGATCGTGCCCAGCACTGTCTTCGGCCAGCGGTTTGGCGCTGTTCCGCCAAGCGACAAGATCCTCTTCGGGGGCATCGGCATTGGAACGCGAGGGGCGCATGACCTCAGCAAGCTGCTCAAGATCGAAGACGCGAAGTTTGTTGCCATCTGCGATGTGCGCAATGAGCGGCGTGAGGAGATCAAGTCGATCGCCGACCAGAACTACGGCGACAGCGACTGCAAGATGTACTCCGATCAGTACGAATTGCTGGCCCGGGACGACATTGATGCTGTGCTGATCGCGACCGGCGACCGCTGGCACACGCCGTTGTCGATCATCGCGGCCCAGCACGGCAAGGATGTCTATTGCGAGAAGCCGTGCTCGATGACTATCGAGGAGAGCTGGGCACTCGCCGATGCGTTCCGCCGCTATGATCGCCTTTACCAGGCCGGCTGCCAGCGCCGCAGCGGGGCAAACTTCGCCCTGTGCCGTGAACTCCTGCGGTCCGGCGCCCTCGGTAAGCTTCAGGCGCTGTACGCCAATATCGGCCCCGCAGTCAACTGGCCTCCGATTCCGAGCCGTGACTGGCTCGCGGCCGAACCCCTGCCGCCCAAGCAGGTGCTCGACTGGGATCGTTGGCTGGGTCCTGCGCCCTGGCGGCCTTATCACTCCTCTTATGTCCGCGGCGGCTGGCGCAATTTCTATGATTTCCATGGCGGAGGGATCCTCGAATGGGGCTCCCACACGGTCGACCTCTGCCACTGGGCCGCAGGATACGATGACACCCAGCCGGTTGAGTACGAGCCGGTCGGCGACAACACCGAACCGTACCGAGTCGATTGCAGGTATGCGAATGGCGTGAAGCTGATCATGCGCGACAACGGCTGGAACGGCGCTTTGGAAACCGGCTCCTGCAGCTTCCGCATTGAGGGCGATCTCGGCTGGGTCGAGACCGGAGATGCCACGAAGATCGAGTGCTCCGACAACATCAAGCCACTCCTCAGACCGACCGAGTCCGCCAGACTCGCGCTCGAGAACCACGTCAAGGAACTCGTTCGGTCCATCAAGACCCGCGAGTCGCCGAGCGCCAGCGCGGCCGCGGCGGCAAACTCACATGTCACCTGCCATGCCGCCTTCATCGCATTCCAGCGGGGCAAGAAACTTACCTGGGATCCTGCCAAGACTGAATTTACGAACGACGATATCGCCAACCACATGCGCTCGCGCGCTCTGCGCGAACCGTGGAGGGTCTGAGCAAAAAGGAGATGCGAGATGCCGCAAACGAATAAACCCCCGAAGCCCAAGCCTCCGGTGGAGTTCCAGGAGGGCGATATTGCCACGATGAACGCGGCGGGCCTGATCGACATCATTTCCGATTCCGGTTCTACTGAGTTCCAGAAGGCCAAAGCGTGCCAGCGCATCGGCGAATTCGGCGCCAAGGAGGCAGTGCCCGCGCTTTCCGCGCTGCTCGACGACGAACACCTGAGCGTCTACGCGCGCTATGGTCTTGAACCGATCCCGGATCCCTCCGCCGATGAGGCCCTGCGCGCCGCTTTGACGAAGCTCAACGGTGAACGCTTGATTGGCGTCATCAACTCGATTGGCAAGCGCCGGGAAGCAAGCGCCCGCCCCGCACTTTCGAAGATGCTCTATGGCTCCGACCCAGGTGTCGCTCGTGCAGCGGCCGCGGCGTTGGGAAGCATCGGCGGGATGGAGTCCGCGAAGGAGCTGAAGGCCGCCCTGGCGAAGACCACCGGGAGGACGAGAATGGCCGTCGCCGACGCCTGCTTGGTCTGCGCGGAACGCCTCCTCGCCGATGGACAGCGCAATGAGGCGCTGGCGTTTTACACCCATCTCACCGCTCCCGACATTCCGAAGTCAGCTCGGCTGGCTGCAATGACCGGGATCATTCGTGAAGAACGCTCGCTCAGCCGGCCCCGGTAGGTGTGATCCGCCAATCCCAGCTCCCGGCCGTTACGCTCGGAAGTGCATGTCACCTGGACGCTTCTGGTAGCATGATGCCGATGGCGGAACGCACTGTATACAGCCTGGTGGAAGAGGCCGCGAAGACCTGGGGGACAAGTCCGGCCCTATACCAGCCTCGCAAGGATGGCGGGCAAGAGAAGTACGAGATCTATAATTGGATCGACTATCGCCAGGCGGTCGAAGAGATCGCCGTCGGACTCCGGCGGCTGCGAATCGAAAAGGGCGATATCGTCGTCATCGACGCCGAGACGCGGGCCGAGTTCTACCTCGCCGACGCGGGAATCATGACGAACGGGTCCATTGCGGCCGCGCTGTACACCAGCTATCCGGCAGCCAAGCGGGTCCAGATGATCCGCGATGCCGATGCGAAGGCCGTCTTCACCGACAATCCCAAGTCGCTGAGCGAGCTTCGGAAGGCCGCGGCCGGCGATCCGCTCGACGTTCAGTGGATCCTGCTCGAGGGGGAAGCCGACGGCGCGGTCTCGCTGAACAAGCTGCGCGAACTCGGCGCCGAGGCCATCACCGACGACGCCGAGCTGCTGTCGCGCATCTGCGCGGAGGTCCGGCCGCAGGACCACGCCATCCTCTACCTGACTTCCGGCGCCACCGGCGAGCCGAAGATGGGGCTGGCCAGCCATTCAGCCATCGTCTCCAACGTCGACATGGGGCCGAAGGTGATCGACATCGGTCCCGACGACGCGACCATCGCCTTCCTGCCCTCGGCCCACATCACCCAGCGCATCGCCATGCAGTTCGTGCCGCTGCGCATGGGCATGCCGGTGTGGTTCTCCGCCGGACTCAGCAGGCTGCCCGCCGAGTTGAAGGAAGTCAGACCGACCTTCTTCGTCGTACCGCCGCGGGTCTGGGAGCGCATCTATGCAAGCATCTGCACCGAGATCCGGAAGCGCGGCCGCCTCACCCGGCGCCTGTTCTACGCGTCGCTCGGCCTCGGCCTCGAGGCGGCGCAACGGAGGCAGCGCGGCGAACCTCTCCCCGTGTGGCTGAAGCAAGCCCTCAAGGTGGCCGAAAAGCTGGTCTTTTCGAAGATCAAGGCCCGCTCCGGCAACCGGCTGCGCCTGGCCATCTCCGGAGCAGCCCCGTTGGGCCGGGATCTCGCTGACTTCTACGCCGCAGTCGGCATGCCGATTCACGAGGGCTATGGGCTGACCGAGGCCGGGATCGTCGCCCTGAACCCGCTCGGCTCGCCGGTCTCCGGCAGCATCGGCAAGGCGCTGCCGGGCATCGAGTTCCGCATCGACGACGACGGTGAGCTTCTCATCAAAGGACCGACGCTGTTTTCCGGCTACTACAAAGACCCCGAAAGCACCCGGAGCGTGCTCGAAAATGGCTGGCTCCGGACCGGCGACATCGCGAAGATCGACGCGGACGGCTACGTATATATCACCGGCCGGAAAAAAGAAGTGCTCGTCGCCTCCAACGGCAAGAAGATCTATCCGGCCCGCATCGAGAACCTCTTCAAAGTGGAGCCCTTGATCAATCAGGTGATG
The DNA here is from genome assembly GCA_964385765.1 of uncultured Solibacteraceae bacterium. Classification (GTDB taxonomy): domain Bacteria; phylum Acidobacteriota; class Terriglobia; order Bryobacterales; family Bryobacteraceae; genus CAWELS01. The sequence goes on along the minus strand of CAYLSS010000105.1, from coordinate 757 downwards.
CTGCTTGGCGACAAGATGTCCTACGTCGCGGCGCTGCTCAGCATCAATCCCGCGGCGGTTGAGTCGCTGCCGGGCATGGAAGGAGCATCGAAGCGTCCGATGACCGAGCTCATCTCCGCCGAAGCCGTACAAAAGGAGATCAAAAACTTGGTGGCCCGCGTCAACAAGCAGTTGGCCGACTTCGAGCGAATCCGAAAATACCACCTCCTCGACCGCGATTTCACCATCGCCGACGGCGAACTCACGCCGACAATGAAGATCCGCCGGGCGCAAGTCATCAAGAACCACGCCGGCGTGATCCAGACACTGTACCGCGGGCAGGGTCCGACAACCGCCTGAGGCGCTGAAAGCGCGCCGCCCCGTGGAAAGAACCGTCCAGGCGGCTGTGAGTTACGATGAAAGATATCCTCTAATGGACCTCCAAACACTGGATCTGAAGAAAACCGTCAACCTTCCCAGGACGAAGTTCCCGATGAAGGCGAATTTGCCGCAAAGGGAGCCGCAGATGGTCGCGCATTGGGACACCTCGGAGCTGTACCGGCGGATTCAGGAAGCTCGCGCCGGCCGCGAGAAGTTCATCCTTCATGACGGTCCCCCCTATGCCAATGGACACATCCATCTCGGCACGGCTTTCAACAAGATTCTGAAGGACTTCATCGTCAAGTCGAAGAGCATGGCCGGCTTTGACGCTCCCTACGTTCCGGGCTGGGACTGCCACGGACTGCCGATCGAGATCAAGGTCGACAGCCAGCTCGGC
>CAYLSS010000104.1:0-8658 GCA_964385765.1 uncultured Solibacteraceae bacterium | reverse complement strand
TCAACCATGCCGAAGCCTGCCTGCATGAAGAACACCAGCGCAGCGGCAACAATGGTCCACAGGATATTGGCATGCGTCTGGACAGTGTCGACAGCAGCCTGCAAGTCCGTGGCCTCCTGGGCCATCACTGGCATTGTCAGTCGCGTTGTCAGTAACAAGGCAGCCGGAACGAGGCGCATCGGCCGCAACGATTTCAACAATCTCATGGCACACTCCTGGTATTCACCCGAGAGGCAGATTCCTCACAGGTCAGTCAGTTTGAATGTTTGATGTCGAGCTCTGGCGGCGTGGACAGAGAGCGGATTTTCGAGCGATGAACGGCACACCTTACACGGGCGGCTGAGTCCGCCGACCCGCGAATCTACTGATCCCCTGAAGGGCCGGCTGGCTTGGGGACAGTGTATCGCAAGGGGAGGCTGAGGGGAATTCGATTGTTTCTATCCACCTCATAAGCAATCTTTTGGGGATGAGGCAAGGGGCAGGCTGTGTTTACTGCGGCTGTGGCGGCGGGACGTAGCGGGGATTACACATCTTCCACGGCGAAAAGGAGATCTCTCGTTGGGTCCGGTCAATGAAAAGCGGAACTTCCTCCTCCTCGCCGAATGAAAGCACTTTGATAATACCGTCCGGGCAAGACCTGGTCCGGGTGATTTCAGCCTCGGCGATGTTGGAGTGCCCAGACTCCGGACCCCAGTCTTCCATGAACTTTTCGAAAGAATATCCGGGGCATGGTTGCTGCTCGGTACAGCCCCACAATGCATAGGCGTTGGCATACCGGTTTTCTTCCAACGCCTCCATGAATGCCTCGAACTTCGCTTCCTCCCGAAAGTTGCGGAACTGGAAATAGAGGAGACCGGCGACAGTGACGAGCAGCAATGCAACAAGAGCGATCCGCTTGATAATCGCTTCTCGCCGCGCCTCCGATGCTCCGTACTCGTCCAGATATCCGGACATGGCGAGACAACCTTGCTATTGGACAGGATGCGCTACGTTGTAGGCTGCGGTGGCGTCCGCGGTAATGTCGAGCGCTTCCTTAAAGTACACCGTGTTGGTCACGTCAAGCACGATGTCGAAGTTTCTTTCTTCGGCGAGCTTCTGGATCACCGCCTGCATCCGTGTTCCCACGCGCTGCAGGATGTCGTTGCGCCTGTGAGTGACCTCGGCTTCGAGGTCCTCGGTCTTCCGCTGGAGATCGCGCTGCTTCCGCTGTCCCTCCAGTTGGAGGTCGCTCTGCGCCTGAGGCGTTAGCTTGCCGACCATCTTCTGCAATTGCTGCTGGATGTCCTGCAATTCACGCTGCAGTTCCGCGATCTCTTGCTGCCGGGGCTGGAATTCAGCCTCCATGTTTTTTTGTGCTTTCTGGATCTCATTGGTCGCCAGGATCGCTTCCTGAGTGTTAACGATAGCAATGTTGGTTTGCCCGAAGGCGGCGCCTGAAAAAGCAACAGCGAACAAGATCAGTAGGGGAGCCCGAAAACGCTTGATAACAGACATAATCTTTTACCTCAACTGTAGCACACGGCGTATTCTACGGGAGGTGCTGGAGCCTACTTCGGCTGCAGTATCTCCCGCAGAACATGCCCTGCTGATCCACTGGGAGTGGCCACGTCCAGGAGAGTCGCCAGGGTCGGGGCGACGTCATTGAGAGCCACGTCACGGTTGTATCGGGCCGGTTTCACCCCAGCACCGGCGAATATAAGGGGAATGTGGGTGTCGTAGTGGTGCGGTGTGCCGTGGGTGGCGCCCTCCGTTAGAAATAACCAGTAGGGCTCGGGAACGACGAAAAGGTCGGCTCCGCGCTGCTGGTGGAATCCTCGCACGATTCGCCGATCAATATGATCGCTCGCGGGAATACCCGCCAAGAGTTCATCGTACGTGTAAACGCGCAGGATATGCGGCTGGTCACGGGCGATTCGGGCGGCTTGCCGGCGGACCTCACCGAGGTCGGCGCGATGCTGCCGGGCGAGTTCATGGTCCAGGTAGGGAAACAGGGCGTTCCGACCCACAATCCAGTCGCCCGGTCCAAACCAGTCGTCAAGGTGCGCATCGATCTTCGTCAGAAACGATTTTTCGTCCAACCGCCCGGCAGGCATTCGAGTCTGGCTCAGGCGGTCCGGATCGGGCGCGACTCCATGATCCGCGGTGAAGACGATCAACGTATTCTCAAGACCGACGCTGCTGTCGAGGGAGTCGAGGAAATCGCCCAGCAGCCGGTCCGTGGCAATCGAAATGGACTTCACGTGATCGGAATCAGGGCCCCAGCGATGGCCGGCGTAGTCATTCGCCGAGAGACACAGCGCGAGCACATCGGTTCCTGGCCCCGCGCCGAGATCCTCGGTCTTGACAGCCTGTTTAGCCAACTCGACTACCAGGTCATTGCCCCAGGGTGTGAGCCGGAGCATTCCGTAGTACCGGCCGCCAGGCGTGCCCGGCAACTCGAGTAGCGCAGCGCCGCCCGGCTCATTCCAGACCGAACCGGCAAAGCGCCCGGCGGCTCCGCTGGCGTTGAAATCACTGACCCACTGCGGGATCTCGTTGTAGTAGTAGGTGCTGGTGACGAAACTGCCCGTCGATGAATCGAACCAATAGGCGGCATCCGCCTGATGGCCGACGGTGAGAATCGCCGCCCGGTCCTTGAGTGAGATGGCGATGGCTTTCGATTCGCGCCCAGCCATCTTGAGCTCGTCAGCGATAGTGCTTACCAGCAGATTGTGGGGCGAAGCCGCCATTTCGCCGGGGGCGCCGAGGAGTTTCACCGTCGAGTCGGAGACACTGGTTACTTCCTGCCGGGTTTGGCGGTCAAACCAGGCATTCCCGACGATCCCGTGGATCGCCGGCGTCGCTCCGCTCAAGATGGTCGCGTGGCCGACCGCGGTAAAACTTGGAAAGTGTTCCAAATGGGCGTTGGTGAATACCGCGCCCTCCTCGAGCAGGCGCGCCAGCCCTCCGGAGTAATCGTCTTGGAAGCGCTGCAGGTAGTCGTATCGGAACTGGTCGACAGAGATGACCAACAGCAGTTTCGGGGGCTCGGCCGCAGCCGGGGCAGCCCCGAAACATACCAATCCCGCCAGCGCGAATAGGCGAAGGAGCATAGCGACCTGTTGATTATCGCACAGCCGGATGCCAGCAAACGATAGGGCAAATCCGGCAGAGAGCTATCATAGGATCTTGACCATGGACTTCTCAGCCGACTATCGCCAACGCCTCATCTCCGCTCTGGAACAGATCGATATCGCCAAAGTGCACGAGGCGATCGAGTGGTTCCGGGCCGTTCGGGATGAAGGGCGCCAGATCTTTGTTTGCGGCAACGGCGGAAGCGCCTCGACGGCATCCCACTTTGTGTGCGATATCGTCAAAGGGGCCAGCTACAAGCGCCAGCAACGTTTTCGTATTCAAGCACTTACAGACTCTCTGCCGACCATCACCGCCTATGCCAACGATGTTGGTTATGAGGCGGCCTTTGTCGAGCAGCTCAAGAACTTCGCTCGTCCCGGCGACCTCGTGATGGCGCTCAGTGGATCCGGAAATTCGGCCAATGTGATCCAGGCGCTTGATTGGGCCAACACCGCGGGATGCAAGACCATCGCCCTCACCGGCCGGGACGGCGGCAAGCTTGGACACCTGGGCCAGCTTCACATCAACGTCCCGGAACCACATATGGGCCGAATCGAAGACGGCCACCTCATCGTGTGTCACATGATCGGCTACTACTTCATGGATAGCGAGCAATAACGGACAGCGCCAACTATTTGCCGGCTCGCTCCTGGTAGGTCCCATCCGACGTCGAAACCCGGATCTTCTCGCCCTCTTCGATGAAAGGAGGGACCTGAACGACAAGGCCGGTTTCGAGCTTGGCCGGTTTGCCTACATTCGAAACCGTGGCGCCCTTCAGGCCGGGCTCTGTCTCGACGACTGTCAGGTCGACCGAGGGGGGCAGCTTGATGTTGACTGGTGTCCCCTCGTGAAACTCCACGGCGACGGCGGTATTCGGGACCAGGTAGTTCATAGCGTCGCCGAGAATCTCGTTAGCGAGCGCGATCTGCTCGTAGTTGGCAGTGTTCATGAAGTAGTAGTTGCCAGCTTCCTCGTAGAGGTACTCCATTTCCTGTTCGTCGAGAAACGCGCGCTCAATCGTATCGGTGGATGAGAGCTTTTCGTCAATAAGCGCTCCGGTCCTGAGATTTCTTAGACGTGCCTGGACGAAGCCTCGCTTGTTGCCCGGGGTGCGATGCTCGGTCCGGAACACGGAATGAAGATCACCTTTGAAAATGATGATCATACCGGGGCGCAGTTGTGTCGCTTGAACCATGAGGGTGGGGAAACTCCTTCTAAAACTATAGCTTACCACGACGAGCGGAACCGCCTAGGCCGCGCTCGCACCAACTTCTAGCGGACGAACTCCACTGGAACGTTCTTTGGAATAATGCCGGCCTCGTGGCCCAAGTCGAGCAGCAACTGGGCCGCCTTCGGGACATCCTCGCCGCAGTCGACCGTATGGTGATTGACATACATGCCGATGAACTTCTCGGCCAGCGCCGGATCCATGTCACGAGCGAACTGCATCGCGTAGTTGAGCGCCTCGTCATGGTGGTCGAGCGCATAATTGATGCTGTCGCGCATCATCCGGCAGCATTCGCGCTGGACCTCATCGGGTAACGAACGCTTCAAGGCATTCGCCCCCAGAGGAAGCGGCAACCCGTGACGATCCTTCCACCATCGGCCGAGATCGACGATGCTATGAAAGCCACCCTTGCTGAAAGTTAGCTGCGCCTCGTGGATTACGAGACCCGCATCGACGGCGCGGTCGCTGACGGCGTCCGGAATCTTGTCGAACGGCATTGGGACCGGTACAAAGTCCGGCTGCATGAGTTTTAGTGTCAGAAAGGCGGTGGTCAGCGTGCCTGGGATGGCGATCCGTTTGCCCTTTAGTTCGTTCGGATCCATCGGTCGTGCGCCGATAACCAGCGGACCATATCCATCACCGACACTGGATCCGCTCGCCATCAGGACGTATTTGTCGGCGACAAAAGGATAGGCGTGATAGGAAATCGCGGTCAGATCGTGGACGCCCTCGGCAGCATTTCGATTCAGCGTTTCGATGTCATCGAGAACATGGTGGAATTCGAGAATTGTGGAGCGAGCCTTTCGCGTGGCCAACGCGTAAAACATGAACGCGTCATCCGAGTCTGGACTGTGGGCGCACGAAATTCGTCTAAGCTTATCGTTGGCCATTTCGAGCAAGAATCAAACCGTCACTATAGCAGAGACTGGCTGCAGGTCGAGGATCCAGCGGACCGGGCTTCCACGCGCGTAGGAATTCACGCTGCTGTCGCCAAAGCGAGATCCTGCAACGCGGGCAATCAGGCCACGTTATGGATAGATTCAGCGAGCGGCAAGTTTCTTCAGTTGAGGGCACAATGTGGACAGAGAACGCTCCAGATTGGCGAGCGCCTCAGCGCTGCCATCTAGGTTTTGCTCGCGGCCCATCATCTCCAGACGGAGCGCGGCATCGAACGCCTGCTGTGCGCCGAAGTTGCTGATTGAGCCCTTGAGGGAATGAGCAGCGTGTTGAAGCACCGTGGAGTCTTTCGCTGCAACGGCGCTTCTAATATCGGAGAGGGCTTCCGGGCACTGCTCGAGGAAGATCTCGGCAATCTCGGCCAATAGGGCTTGGTCGCCGCCGACGCGACCAAGCGCCGCGGCAAGATCGAGCCCCGCCAGATCTTCGGGACTAGCCAATACATTCTCCTCTCGTCTCATTGTAAGGAACCTTAACGAAAACTCGCCCTTGCCTTTCTTATCGGCCGGCTTTCCGAATACGGTTAGCACCAATCTGAGGCGTTTAGGTATAGATGAATTCGGCTGTTGCCGTGGCGTTCGCCAGAGGTACCAGGCGGACCCAGTGAGCACTGAATCCGGACGGGAAGACATGAAACGCGTATCCCGGCACCGCCAGGTCTTCGTAGCGTTCCCACTCTCCGTTGCCAAGGAAGTCGATCTCAATCCGGAACTGTGCGCTGCCGGGTTCGTGGACCTTGACGTGGAGCACCTTCTGGTCAAAGCCGGTCATCAGAAACGGATCTGAGGGCGTTCCCGCCTCGACTGCAGTTCTGCGCCAGGGACCGCCCCAGCCTTGAGGCTTGCCCCAGCTCCAGAGATCGTCGGACTTGCCGAACCAGATACCGGATTGGGGCTGTCCGCCTAGCGTGTTGTTGTCGCCAATCGGCGAGGTCTGGTTGCCGCCGAGGGCCAGCAAACCGCGAAACGCGCAATAGTCCGGGATGACGCGCAAATGGTTGCAAATCGGCTTCACGCCGCGGACGACGTTTTCGAATATCATTGGCTGCAGTTCGTAGAACTGTCCTACGATGTCCATCAGGAAGTGTTCTGTTTGGACTTCCCGGATCCGCATCCACTCGGTCTGCCAGCCATGGTCAAAGGCGTGACTTCCCTTGGGCAGACGGTAACGCTGCCATTCGCCGTTCACCAGCGCCGACAGCAACGCCGAAGATTCATCCCACCCGGTGCAGAAGATGACATTCCCCATGTTTTCGCGGCCGGCACAGTCCATATGAGGTTTCCGACTGAGCGCGTGCCATGTCTTGCCATCGAACTCGAAGAGGCCCGCGTTTGTATCCCCGTATGAGTAGAAGCTGTTGTTGGCCACCACCACACGGCCCTGTCCCGTATAACCGCCCTTGAAATGGGCCACCTCCGTCATCTTGACTTCCGAAACAAGATCGAAGAGCTGCCGGACCTCCAGAGTATCGACATCGAGCTCAAACAATGGCCCTTCCATCGAGAGTACGTACACGCGACCCACTGGATCGGTGAGGTGCCGCATGGTGGCGGTCAGCCGATGATCAGCCAAACCTTTGATGATCTTGAAGTTGCCTCTCGAATCGATCACATACGGGCCAATGAAGGCTTGATCCGACTCGTGATGGACCATTCGGTTGGCGAACGTGCCGTTGTGGATGTGAACGCGTTCCGAATGCAAGCGGTCATCGATCAGGTATAGACCAAGCCCGGTTCCAGTGCTTTCCTTGTGAGAGTTGTAGGTGACGGCCCAGAGCGCCTCAGCCCAGGGGATCAGGGCGCCGACTCCGCATTCCGAACGTGGCGACCCGGTGTCAGCACGAACTCCGATATTGGGGATGCCCGGCAGATGGCTCTGCGCGGCAAGCGGCGAAGCCCCGACGCCGGCCAGTCCAGCCAACCAGGCGGATGATTTCAGAAGATCGCGGCGGGTTTTCATTACGGCTCCTTCAACTGGGTGTTCAGGTCAACTCTGGAAAGTGCGGTTATCTCGGTAGTTTCCGGCGGTCATGATATCAGAGCTGAGTCAACTCGGCCCCTGCCTTTCCGCAGATGCCCTTCCCGTAGACTGCACAACTACCGTAATATGAGTGGGGTCATGGGTGTCATGGTGCGCTTCGGGAAGCGCAAGGCGTTCCTTCGCCGAGGCGAATGGGTCAGCTCCGATTCAGCGCTCGAGAGCCGGTTGAATGCGACCACTGACCGGTGGATTCAGCAGACGGGAGGTCCTCCCATCGAGGACGAGGACCACGAACGTACGGTGGCCAACGAGATTTCCGAGCTTTTGGGCGGCCGCATCGCCCGGCGCATTCCGCCCGCATTAGCCCGGTCGGCGCAGATCTACATCAGCCGCCGCCAGATGCGCTTCGATTTCTAATCAGGAGGTACTCACCCGCCGTCAGGGACAGGGAAGTGCGTGCGTCTCCGGATCCCAGCGCCGGCTTCCACTAAACTCGATGCCAAGGAAATGCTTGAGCCCTCTTCTTCGGGCGAAGCGCACTGAGCCCGAGCAGTGCAGCTTGATGGCGCGGATCTCGAAGCTCACGTAATTCCGTTCCGGAATCGGATCGTCGATCAACAGGCCCACCCCTCGCTCGCTGATGTCAACACATTTGCCGTGGCTGAGCCGGGCGATCCCGCGATCATCCTCCCAGGAGACGACTACGCGAGCTTTCAATGGGTAGCGAACATGCGCGCGAAGAGACATGGAGTTGATATTGATACGTCCTCTCTGCATATCGGATGAAGACACCGGAGAATTTAACGCGACGTGTTTGTAATCCCGGTTCGCCGCCGGCCCGTCAAGGTTGGTGAGCCGGTGAAACGGGCAATCGATTGACCGGCTAAGACAAGCGGCAAGAGCCGAACGGAACGAAAAGGAGTGGAAAGCTATGACACGACTCATGCTGTCGATGATATTGGCGACGGGAATCGCCGTGGCCCAAGGATTACCGGCGGGTCCGCCGGAAGGCGGCGGACCACCTCTGCAAGCCTTGCAGACCGCGCTGGACATCACGGAACAACAGGTTCAGGATCTGGTGGCGTTTGTCCGTGAACAGCGCCAGTCGGCGCGGGAAAGCGCCCGGAGCGTAGCGGAACAACTGCGGACCAACCACGAGCAATTGAAAGAGATGCTCGAAAGCGGCGCGGCTGATCCCGCCGCCGTCGGCCAGATCGTCATTCAGAACCAGAATTTGAAAGAGCAGCTCAAGGCCAGCCGGGAGGCGGTGAATGACGCCATCGCCGACTACGTGGCCAACACCCTGAATCGAGGTACTGAACTGGCCGAACTCGAGGCCGCGGCCAAGCAGCTTCCGGCCATTCATCAGGCGCAACGAC
>CAYLSS010000103.1:0-8715 GCA_964385765.1 uncultured Solibacteraceae bacterium | reverse complement strand
CGATCACGGCATGAACCTGCCGCGCCACAAACAGTTTCTCTACGAGGGCGGCATTCATATGCCGCTCATCGTCGCCGGGCCGGGCATCGAGGCGGACGTCGTGCGTGATGACCTGGTCAGCGGAATCGATGTTTCCGCGGCTTCGCTGGCCGTGGCCGGCATCGGCGTGCCGGACGGGATGGAGGGACGCGACTTCCTCGCCGCCGGCTACGAACCACGCGAATACGTGGTGTCCGCCCGCGACCGTTGCGACTTCACGATCGAGAAGATCCGGGCTGTGGTCACGCCGGAATTCAAGTATCTGCGCAACTATCTGACTGACCGCCCGTTCATGCAGCCAAGTTACAAGGATCCGTGGCCTGTTTCACAGCGGTTCCGTGAGATGATGGCCAACAATGAGATGAATGCGGCTCAGCTCGTTTTCTTCGGGCAAGACAAGCCGCCCGAGGAACTGTATGACCTCGGGAACGACCCGTACGAGATTCACAACCTCGCGGGCGATCCCAGATACGAAGCGGAGCTGAAACGGCATCGCAAGATCCTCGAGAAATGGATCCAAGAGACAGGCGATAAAGGCCAGCAACCGGAATCAGAACTCGGCCTGCTTTCCGCCCTGAAACGCTGGGGCGAGAAGTGCGTGAACCCCGAGTACGACAAAGTGCGCCACCTGCTCAAGGGGTCTAAGTAGCGGGGCATTTCGTAGCCCCGTGATAAGCACCACAAATACCAACGATGGGCGGAGCGCCCGATAGGTTGCGTGATTACTCTGCTCAGTAAGTGAGGCCATAGCCGAGGGGGAAGAGCGGGTCCTGACCGTCGCCCTGATTGATTGGGATGGCCGATCTTCTCATCGAGAGTCATCCGGTCGAGGAGGGGATCGACAACGGTGTCGTAGTCGGAAAGCAACCTGACAGGGGTTTCGGCTGCCCGATCCTCCGGAGTGACGTCCGGAGCGGTGCAGGCCGATAGAAGGAGAATCAATGGCAGTGGAAGGAGCAAGTCGCGCATGGCAGGGCCATTTTATCTCCGAGCCGCGGCCGGCGGAGGCGACGTTCAGGCGCTGGCGGTTCTCGCCGGCTGGGACAACTCTTCCGGAATCGCCTGGAGGCCTCGGAGCCAGGCGTCTGTGAACCGGTCCAGGCCGTGGATGCCCCCGTTGACAAGGCGACGGGCTAGCTTCAGGTTGTCGTCTAGAATCGCCTCCTTGATACGACGCTCCTTGGCTTTCAGGAAGCTGGCCAGGAGCTTTGCGGCGATGTCGGGATCATTCGCCAGGTCCGGATTGTCGATCAACTCGTCGCCGAGGCCGATGGCCTGTCCGTGCTGTTCGTAGTTAGCGCGGCCCGTGAGTTGGATGAAGCCGCGCCCGCAGAAGCGCTCGCCATCAGGCGGACCTTGATTGCCAAGATCGGAGCGGTGGTCGTAGAGGTCGAACGGATGGCCGTCCGGTGATGTATTGAACCTCGATTCGAATTCCGAAATCGGCAGAAAAGATTCCGTTTCTGCCCGGATTGTCGATAGCGCCATCAGAACCATGAGGCGATCGGCAATCTCGGCTTCGTCGAGGGCGCTGAGCACCGGCGGCAGGTTCGCGCGAATGTTCCTGATCGGGGTGCTGGGGAAGATCTTGGAAACTCGAGGAACAGTGACCTGGGGGATCACCGACGGCGCGATCACTTCGGCGACGAGCCCGAGCGCGGCCGCGGTTCGCGGGCCGACAATACCGTCGGCCAGGAGCCCGCGGCTGTGCTGGAATGCGATGACGGCGGCTTCGGTCCCGGAACCGAAGATCCCGTCAATCATGCCCGGGCTGAAGCCGACTTCCTTGAGCCGCCGTTGCAGGGCCTCGACGTCGGGTCCGGTGAGTCCTTCTCTGAGTGTTTCCATAGGGTCCTTTCTAGCACCTTCCTCAGGCGGCGCCGACCACGCGCTGTGCCAGCGGAACGTCGAGATCCGGGGGAAGCACGCCGGTGTCAAGGTAGCCCGCGGGCGGGAAGGTCTGGCCATCCTGGAGAACGCGGACATCGAGAATAGCGGCGGGACGGGATCCGGCCAAGGCCGGGTCGAGCGCGCGCGAAGCCTCCAGGAATACGACAAGGCCGAGGTTCTTGAGCAGCTCCTTGTTATGGTCCGGGTCGAACAGGTCGCTCATGGAATCGTTGAATGTGCTGGTGAGGCGCGCGCCAAAACTAGCCAACGCTTCCAGAGCCTTTTCGGGGTCCTCTCCTCCAAGTTGCACGAACTCGCTGATCTCGCGACCTGCTTTCACCGCTCCGCGAACCACCCTGGCCTCGGAACCGAGGAGGGAGTTTTCGAGGAGGCGGGCGCCGACCCCTCCGAGAGCTGATTTGGTAATCTCGCCGCGTTCTTCCGACGCGTAGAACTTTGCCTGGCCGCGGAAGCCTTCCGATCGGCTTAACATCTGGGAGACCCGCTCCATCCTTCTGGCGAGCGCGGTCTGGGTTCGCGAATGAAGCACCGCTGCCCGCCGGAGGCTGTTATCGAAGAAGTCGGGATAGAAATCATCTCCGTGATTGAAGAGCAGGCCCGACCGTCCGATCTCAATATCGTGGGCGACCGGCAGCGAAGCATAGACCAGGACGGCGGCGGCCGCGGAGTTCGCTGCTCGATAGTGCTTCAGGTCCTGAAAGTACGAGTAGGGCACAAAGCCCCGCAGTGCAGCCTGGATGTTCCGGGACATCCGCCGGTACGCCGGGTCCTTCTTATCAGCCGGAGCCTTGAGCCACGCGGCCAACACCTTACTCGGAAGGCCAACCTGCATCGAGAGCAGGGTGTCCCCGATCTCGCCCGTCTGGTTGCCCTTGAGCTGGTCAGTAAGCTTGTCGAAGTCGGTCACCCATTCCTGGACCGATGCTGCGTCGACGGTTTCCGAGCTGCTGAATTCCTTGGCGAAGTAGACAGGGGTCAGCCCGGAGAGCTGGTTCTCCAGATGAGCTGTCGTCATGCCGGAGGTGGCCTGCCGAAAGATGTAGCTGATGGAGGCGCTGGATGGATCGGCCCCAGCACTGCCGTGAAAGCGGACACGCGTATGCGGCATTGTGGGAAGCACCAATGACGCTGACAGCTCGCTCTTCCAGCGATTGACCCTGGTCACCGCATCCTCCGCCTCGAGTCGATAGGCGAGCACGCGCCCGTTTTCCTCCTCGACCTTCATCTGAGCGAGCGACGTGTTGAGCTTCTCGGTGGTCGAACTGTAGAAAGGCAGCGTTACATTGAGACTGCTCTGACGTTCAATCTGGTGAGTCAGCAGGGCTTCGTGGAGCTTCACCTTAGGATTGGGATTGACGAGAATCTCCTTCAGGTTTCCATCGATTGCGTGCTGCAACAGCCGGGCGCTCTCACCGCTATCTTCCCCCATGTCGAAGCTTGCATCGACCAGAGCCGACTTCGCGCTGGCCGTCTGATACGTGTACGCGAGCGAAAAGGCATACTTGCTGTTCAGCGCCTTGACACCTTGGCGGTAGATCTCCTGGGCTTTCTGGTCGAGGATATCAATGGCCTTGCGAATCTCGTCAAGCCGGAGGGCGGTGATCGGTTCCTCTAGGAAATCGGCCAGCTTGGCCTTGAGTTGATTGCTGAGCTTATCGAAGCTGGCGTTGCGGATGTCGTCGATGTTCAGCTTCTTATCAACGTAGCCGAGCAGGGAGTCGAATACCCGACCGCTGAGAATCTCCAGCGCCAGTTGCGAAGCTTCGCGGACCTTCCGGATCCCTTCCCCGTCAGCCAGCAGATCGACCAGCCTGTTCGAAGCGACTGCCGCGAGCCACCGGCCCTCGGGGCTCTTGAAGAAGTTCACGTCCGAAATCGCGCTACGAATCAGGTTCTCGAGCCTGGCGTCATCTTTGGCGGCAAATGCCTTGATGGCCTTACGAAATGCCTTCGCGGTTTTCTGGTCCTGGCCGCCGGCAACCGACCAGAGAAGGCCGGCTGCCTGGTCCCCGATCTTCTCTCCCAGCTCCTCCCATTGGTCTAGGAAGCCGAGGATCCGGTTTTGCGCCTCGGTGAAGATCTTCCTGGCGTCAATGCCTTCCTTCTTGAGCGTGTTCTCGGCGAAATCCACCAGGAAATCGCTGGCCAGAGTGGAGAGAGACTGGTCCGGATCGGTCCACTTACGGACGATCTGCAGATCGCTGACAATTTGCTGGCCGCTGACACCGAACACGCCCGCGATGAACTGATCGAGTTGATCCGGCAGAAGCTCGCCGGAGGATGGCGTGACTTCGACCCCGGCGTTCATGGCGAAATTCCATCCTCTCTTGCGCAGCTTGTAGAGCCGAAGCCGGAAGTGTTTGTCTTTCGGGTCAAGCGACTCCCGGCCGAGGACGAGGGCGAATTTGCCGCCGAAATGGAAGCCGAGGCTAACTTCGGCCGCCGCCTGAACCTTCAGGCCAATGTCGCCGGAGAGTCCCTGCAGGTTCACGTTGCGGATCCAGTTGTAGTCGAAGCCGAACTGCGCCCCGATCCGGGCGCCAATCTCGCCGTTGACCTCGGTGAGAATCCAGGTTCCTGGCGCCAAGTGGTCCAGCGCGGAAACTCGCCGCGGCAGCACCCAGCTATCGAGCAGGTCTTCCACTGCATCGCGGGCTTTGGGATCATTCTTGTACGCCCGGATGAGAACGAATAACTTGTCTCGCGAGCCCTCGACGCCAAAGTCCACCGCCGCTCCCGGCTGCAGCGCCAGCGAACCGGCGGTGCTGCCCTTCAGGTCATAGCCCCAGTGCAAAGCCAGATAACGAGCGGCGCCGGAGGAAACGATGTCGATTTCGCGGATCGTCGGGTTGTTGACGCCGAGATCGTCCAGCATCCGCTGGGGGTCCGAGTATACTCCGATCCCGGTCTTGACACCGCCGCCCGCGCCGAAGGAGATCGAACCTTTGGCGCCGTTGGCAAGCTGGATATCGTGGCTAGCCGAAACCCTGGCGCGGATGTTGCCAAGGGCGATCGGGCCCGGAGGGAATGCGGTGTTGGTGGCGATTGCCTCGGCAACGGCAAGACTTCTGGTAGCGTCGATTTCGATTCCCGCGGCCAGACCGCCATCCAGGAACTTTCCGTCTTTTTCGAATGTCAATCGAGCCGGCGATACTGCTGGTGAAGCCACTTCTGGCGCCCTCCTCCTGTAATTTGCGGCGAGCGTTTGCCTGTCGCTCAGCGCCGCGCTTGCCCCTTCCCCCAGACGATGACGAATGCAGGGATGGCTGTCACAGAAGTATATTCCGGGATTCTGTCAGCCGCAACAGAAATATCCTCAAATGTGTAATTTTTAGATTACAACCAAAGAAAACAGGTCAGAAAATTGCACACGTGCCATCGGAATCCGGCCGCTTAAAACTCGATCGAAGCGAGCAGTTCCGAGGGCTGTTTGCCGAATGCCCGGCTAATGGCCAGCAGCGATTCCATGCTCGGCAGATGGGCGCCCCGCTCGATCGAGGAGATCTGCGAGACGCTCAGGTTCGTGCGGCTCGCAAGGTCTTTGAGCGACCATTCCTCCTCGACTCGCAACAGGCGGATTCGCTGGCCCAGCCTCTCCCGCAGACGGACCTGGTCCGAACGCCCGAGCCCGTAAGCTTTTATTGCGTTCTTCAAGGTCTGCCGCAGTTGCGACAGCGAGAAGGGTTTCGATAGATAGTCGAACACGCGCATCTTGAAGGTCGCCCGCATGTCTTCAAGCGAGGGGTAGCCGGTGACGATGATGACGCAGAGCTCGGGCCACCGCTCCAGAAGCTGCTGCAGCACCTCGTCGCCCCGGAACTCGCCCATCTTCATGTCGAGCAAGACCAGGTCTGGACGGATCTTCTGCGTGGATTCAAAGAGATCCTCTGGGTGAGAGAACGTGCGGACTCGGTAGAGCCCTTCGTCGTTGAGGAAGTCCTCGAGATAGGCCCGGAAATCGTAGTCGTCGTCGAGCACGGCGACGTCGATGAGCTTTCCGGAAGCGGCTTGGTCGGCGGAACTCATGGCTGTCTGCTCTTCGGTATAGGGGTTGCATCCAGAAATGGCGCGGGCGAAAAAAGGACCGTCGGGCACCCGAGGGTCGAAATCACGGCGGTGGTTGGAGCATTGCTATTCATCGTCGTCAAAAAGCCAATCGCCTGATTGGCGCCAAGGCTTACACTGCCCTGCCGGCGGTTCCGCCGGCTACAGAGGCTGACGCCGGCAACCGGACCTCCAGCCGCGCCCCGCCCTCCGGCAGATTCGAAGCCCGGATCCCGCCGCCATGCTGGTGCGCAATGCCCTCGGCTACCGCGAGTCCGAGTCCGGTGCCGCGCGAGTCCAGCCGAGTGGTCACGAACGCCTCGAAGATGCCGGGAAGCGCGTCGCTGGGAATCCCGGGTCCAGTATCATCCACACGCACACAAAGATGCCCGTCAAGCTTCTCACAGCTCACCCGAATCGAGCCGCCGGGCGAGATCGCCAATAAGGCGTTCCGCAGCAGGTTGACGAATAGTTGGGTGAGACGGTCCGCGTTGCCCAGCACGCGGTCACATTCGGATGTGAGATTCTCGAACGTGATCTGCCGTGCCTTTTCGTCAAAGGATACCAGTTCCCAAGCCTCGTCGACGATCGCCGAGAGGCCGACCGGTTCGAAACGATCGGTACGGACCCGTGCAAAATCGAGCATCGACTCAGTGATCCTCTGGAGGCGGCGCGCCACGCGGAGAATCCGCTGGAGCCGCTCCTGTGTGGCGGGGTCCCTTTCGGCTTCGGCCAGCTTCTCCACTGTACCGAGCAGGACGGCAAGCGGCGTGTTGATCTCGTGCGCCAGGCTTGCCGCGAGCAAGCCGAGGCTCGCCAACCGGTCCTGATCGGCTATGTTCCGCTTCGCCGTTTCGAGCAGGCGGTTTTTCTGGCGCAGGTCGGCGGCTGTCTCCTCAATCCGTCGAAGCGCCTGCTCGAGCTCCCGCTCATGCTGCCGCAATTGGTGCACCGTGGCATTGCGCGACGACATCAGGCGCCCGAGCTCATCGCCGAGAATGACTGACTCGTCAATCAGCTCGCCAGCGGTGTCCCCTCGCCGCGATGCCTCATCGGCGCCGAGCAGGATCCGCAACGGCCGGTAGATGTAGAAACGCATGACGAGCCCTTCGAGAGCGAGGACCCCCAGACAGTAGGTTACCGCCAGAGCGAGAAGGACATTGAACCGAATCCGCTGCAACAGCGGACCGTAGAACTCGGCGGCGGCCGGTACTTCCTCTCCACTGGCTAAGCGCTCTTCCCTGCTCCGGGCTTCATGCGCCCAGTTCTCGATCACCGGCATCACGCCGGCGTACACGCACGCCGACAACACTAGAAAGAACAAGTTGTGCAGAACCATCAACTTGTAGCGAACCTTCAGGCCGCCAAACCAGCGTCCAAGTTTTCTTGCGACTCTCAGCATCGAAACGACATCTCACTGTAGGAATGCGTGGTTCTTACTGTCAGACGAGAAATTTTCGCCCATGAATGCAATATTGACCGTTTTAATGTACGATGTTAAATCGTATCGCGGATTCGGAGGGATCGCGCCGGAGAACTTGCTCCCCGCAAGCTTCGACGCGATGGGGACTGGTCACTAACTCCAATGCCTGCAACATTTGGGAAATCTACGGACCGGTATTTCAGGATTCTTGTGCTGATCCTCGTGATGGGCGGCGCCGGAGCGCTCGGCCTGACCGCATATCTGTTCCATCCAGAGGTGAAAAACGCCGGTTATGCCCCGGTTCAGCCGGTGGAATACAGCCACAAGCTGCATGCCGGCAACCTCGGAATGGATTGTCGCTACTGTCATTACACGGTAGAACGGTCCGGCTACGCGGCCATTCCCCAAACAGAAGTATGCATGAACTGCCACGTGCGAGTGAAGGAAAACAGCCCACTGCTTCAGCCGGTCCGCGAGAGCTACGCCACGGGCGAGCCGATTCCGTGGGTGAAGATTCACATCCTGCCGGATTACGTGTATTTCAATCACCGGGCCCATGTCCTGTCTGGCGTTAGCTGCGTGAGCTGCCATGGACGCGTTGATCAGATGATCGTGGTCCATCAAGCCGAGTCGCTCACGATGGCCTGGTGCCTTGAGTGCCACCGCAACCCGGCGGCAAGCGTCCGACCGGTGGACCAGGTGACCAACCTTGATTGGCAGCCGGATCGCGATCCGGAGGAAATCGGCCGCGAGCTGATCGCAGCCAAGGGCATCTCTCCGCCTGTGGACTGCACGGGATGCCATCGGTGAGGAGTATGGGGGCCAAAGAGATGCAACCAACAGGCACAGAGTACTGGCGGAGTCTGGAGCAACTGGCCGACACGCCCAAGTTCCGCGAGTGGCTCCATCGCGAGTTTCCTGGGGGCGCCTCGGAAATGCTGGAGTCGGGTTCACGGCGCACTGTTCTTAAGCTGATGGCCGCCTCACTGGGGCTGGCGGGCATGACCGCGTGCCGGCGTCCGGAAGAGAAGATCCTGCCGCAGGCGAAAGGCGTCGAGGATTATATCCCGGGCAATCCGATGTACTATGCGACGGCGATGACGCTGGGCGGCATGGCCTACGGTCTTGTCGTCGAGTCGCACGGCGGGCGCCCGACTAAGGTCGAAGGGAATCCCAAACATCCGTCGAGCCTAGGCGCGGCCTCCGGTTACGCGCAGGCCTCGGTACTGGACCTGTACGACCCAGACCGCTCGAAGAACGTCATGACCGGCGACTCCCCGTCCGATTGGGACAGCTTC
>CAYLSS010000102.1:2193-8733 GCA_964385765.1 uncultured Solibacteraceae bacterium | reverse complement strand
TTCCAGGAGGCCAAATAATCGGTCTGATCGACAGGACCGTGACGAACTTCGGTTAGTAGTCCGAAAAGGAGCTGCCCCGCCTCCGCGAACTATTCAGGAGCGGGCTGCCGGCTGTATTCGTAGACGGAGTTCCCATAAACATCGTGGTGGCGGAATCGGATTCCATCTTCGGTTACAGACACAGTCAGGAATCCACCCTTGAGGCGGTAGAAGCGATGATAGACCTCATCGCGACCGGACGCGCCGCCGGCATGCTTGTCACTGGCCGGACCGCAGGCGAACTCATGGACGCCGGTAAGGGGGTGGACCGAATGGTACTGCCAATGGCGATCTCCGGTGATGATGAAGAAGTTGTCCGGCAGGTATTCACTGAACCATTTGCGCATCTCGCTGCCTTCATGGGCGAAGGACGGGTTGGCGTGGTTGTCGTACTTGCCCAGGCGATCCGGCCCAACGATGGGAGTCGGACTGATCAGCACCTTCCAGTCCGCATCGCTTGAGAGGAGGGTCTCCTTCAGCCAAGCCTTCTGCGCGATTCCCCAAATGGTTTTGTCGGGACCCGGCGGATAGCGGTTCGGATGGCGGAAGTCTCTTCCTTCAACGAACCATACTTCGAGCCTTTTCCCCCAGCGAGCGCGGCGGTAGGTCCGGTTCCCCATGGGGACCTGCTCAAGGAAGACGCGCTGGCCGTCGGCAAAGGTGAAGTTGCCCATTTTCACACGCGAGATTCCCGGCCAGCAATCATTCTGGTAGGTATCGTGGTCGTCCTTTTCCCAGTAGGCCGGCACCTGGAGGTGAAAGGCCACGTGCCGCGGCAAGCTGTACATGCGATCCCAGTGGTATCGAGCCTGCGCGACGGACATCACGCGCGGATTCTCGCTGTCGTAGTAGACGGTATCGCCGGTGGGGACCAGAAAGTCGGGATCGCTCCGCAGCATCGACTCATAGATGTGGAAGCCCTGGCGGCTGTCTAAATCCGCATACATCATTCCCGTGATGACAGTGAAGGTGACGTCAGCGTCGGTGTCCGGCAGCGGCGCGGTACGAAAGCGGCCGCGAAGGGATCCGTGGCGGGGCTCTCCGCCGGGTCCGGCAGTATCCGCCGCATAATAGTAAGTCGTGTGAGGATTCAGGCCGGCAAGGCGGAACTGGTGCGAGAAGTCGCGCTGTTGTGTCACCGGCACCCATGGCGTCGCCTTGGCTTCCCGCAGGTCCTCGGTGAGTCCATAGCGGAAACGGACGCGGCCGGGCGCCCCGGGCGCGGCGCCCTCCAGCTCGTGCAACTCGAGTTCGGGCGGTACCACCATCACGCCGCCCCTGCCCCGCAGGTCGACTCCCTTCCAGTTCCGGTCCGCGTCGCGTGTTACGCGCATCCAGACGATGGCTGAATCATGGCTGACCTCGCCGATCTTGACCCCGGTTGCCTGACGCGCCTCCTGCCCGGTAACCGCGGGGACAAGTACTCCTGCCAGAACCAAACTGCGTACGATTCGTCCCCACACAAGGAAAATTATAGCGGGCCGCATTGATTCAGAATGCGTCCTGAACCGGCTTGCCGGCCGTCACGGCGCGTGCGGCCGCCTTTCCCGCCGTGGTTCCCAGTTCGATGGAGACGCGCTCGTCGCGAAGAGAAGCCGAGATCCAATCCCCGGCCGCGGGGCTCAGCACCACGAGCAGGTTCTCCAACCGCTCGCGCCGGGGCGCCAGCACGCGGAAGGGAACGTCGAAGGGCTTGCCTCGAAACAATGCCGTGCCGGCAGCCTGGGGTTGCCCGCCGCCGGCATTCCGCCAGGTCAGCACTGTGTCGCCCACCATCAAACGGCGCTGGCGGATAAAGAGCTGGTGGGCCCAGTGATTCGAATAGGCAAACTCATCGGCACAGAGGCCTTGTTTGGCGAACGCCTCGCGAAGCGGATCGGGGACTCTCGGATCGTGCGCCAGGAAGTAGAAGAGTCCCGCCGTGTAGTCGAGTTGAACCTGCCAGATGTGCACCCGTTCCAGGTAGCCGGCTTCCAGGTAGTCGCTCCCAGCCCCCTTATAGGCGAGCGGGAGATTGTCGCGGGTCCGAACGAGGGTTTTGCGATTGGGCAGTGTACGCATGACCAACAAGTCCTCGAGCCTCAACTCACGAGTCAGGCGCTCGCGAAGGCCGTGGAGGTAGCCCAGGAAGGCGGAGTAGAGGTCGGGGTTATAGGTGTCTGGCTTCGGATACGGTATCTGGTTTGTTTTGTCGGGGGTGAGGCACAAGGGGAAGCTGTAAGCCGGGGATTCAGCAGCCTCCGGGACGGCGATCCGGAAAGCGACGCCCGCGAACGCCATCAGATCGCCTTCATAGGTCGCATCCACGAAAACCGAGCCTTCGAAGACCACGCCGGTGTCGGCGATCAGCCTCCGGATGCGCCGATTCGATCGCCGGACGCCGCCCTCTTTTCGCAGACGCTGTTCCCGGAAGACGGCGACACCAGTTTCTTCCAACATTTCCCACAACACGAGCGTCGCGACATGAGGTTCGAAGTTCCAGGCCGCGCCGCCGCCGTAGTGGTTTCCCACGCGGATGTAGAACTCCGGCGGCTCGGCGGCCGGCCGCGCCCCGGCATCGGGAGCCACGCCACAGGCGGTAAGCCCGCCGAGAAAACGCCCCGGCTCGACCAGGGCCACCGAGACCCCCTCTCTCGCCGCCGCGACGGCTGCCGAAACGCCGCCGGCCGTCCCGCCGTAAACAACGACGTCGAATCGCTCCGCCGCGCTCGCCGCGATCGCCAGCGCCAGCCAGAAGCCGACCATCAACCGAAATCTCATCACCGTCCAGCGTAGCTTGAAGGGGCAGACATGATTGCGGATTGATTTCAACGGTCCCGATGGACAGAGCTAGAATAGACGGGTGCCTATCTGGATTCTCAATTGGCTCATCAGCGCCGTGGCGGTTTTCGTCGCCGCGAAGACGATCAAGGGGATCGAGGTCAGCGGCTTCGGATCGGCGTTATTGGCTGCTGTTATCATCGGATTCCTGAACATGACCATCGGTTGGCTGATGAAACTGCTGACGCTGCCGATCACCATCCTGACCTTCGGGCTGTTTTTGCTGGTCTTGAACGCGTTTCTTTTCTGGCTGGCGTCAGCGATTGTTCCCGGACTGTGGGTCCGCAGTTTCTGGGCGGCTTTCTTCGGCGCAATTGTGATGAGCGTGACCGGGATGATCCTTCGATCGCTGATTTTTTGAGGCCGTCGTCAGGAAGGACTTTTCCTGAGCGCCTCGTCTTCCCTCCCATACTTCGGCAATAGCGAGATGGCTATGGCGCCGAGCATTGCGATCCCGAAGACAACCAGCAACGGATTCCGGTATCCAGCATCCGGGAGCGCCTCCTGGAGCCGGGCCACGAAGTATGGCAGCCAGGTTTGCCCGATTGTGTCGGTGGGCAGGATGATGGCCATTGCCCGAGCCAGGGTATTCACGCCGAACTGCTCGGCGGCCATGAGCGGGATGAGCATGTAGTCGGCGCCCATTCCGAAACCGAACACGATCGAGAAGATGTAGAGGAACGCGGAGTTATCCGGGGTGACTTTGAGCAGGAGGGGAATCGAGAGCGCAACGAGGAAGTAGGTCACCATCATGACGTATTTCTTCGGCAGCCGATCCGCGAGCCAGCCCATGAAGACGCGACCACCGATGCTTGACCAGAGGATGCAGAGGGTCATTGTGCCGTGCGCGATATCGCGCTCCGCCTGGTCGATGAATCCCTGATCTTCCAAAATGAATTTCATGTTTGCGAAGATCGCGCCAATGGCGCCGATGGAGCAGAACGACCCGAGCGTGAGCAGCCAGAATGCCCGCTTGGAGAGGATATCGCTGAAAGGCGCCGGCTTGATCTTCGTGCTCGCGTCGCTCGCCGGGTCGCCATCGGGGTATTGACCGACGTCGCTCGGCTTGTCCTTCATCACAAATAGCACGATGGGCCAGGTGACGAGCACCATCGGCCCCATGGCGATGAGCACGCTGCGGAAATCGCCCAAGGCGCTATTGAGCGGATTGACAATCAGCGGAATCGTGATGCCGCTGAAAAGCCCGACGCCGACGTAAGCGATGCCCATGGCCATGCCGCGCTGCTTGCGAAACCACTGGGAGATCAGCACCTGGTGCGGGATGGGTCCAGAGAAGATGTATCCCACGACGAAGAAGAACCAAATTGCATAGTAGATCGGCAACGAATGAGCGATGGTGCCGAAAGCGATGTAGCAGAGGCAGATGAGTCCGGTCCCGATCAGGATCATACGCCGGGGGCTGAAGCGATGCACCAGCAGGGGCCCGACCCAGATGGTGAGCAGAGCCGCCAGCGGGAAACCGAAGACGATATCGGGCCGGCTCGAACCCTCGATGGACTGCTCGTAGTAGTCGTAGAAAAAGGGCGTAGCGTAGAAAAAAAACGCGATCTCGATACCGAACGTCGCGAAGGCGGCGGCGACGATGCGCCAGCCGGAGAACTTAGTGATTGCGGGCATGCTGTCTGGCTCCTGATGCGAGTTGGGGCGAAACGAAGAACTACTTATATCACAGGGGTGGCGGCATTACAGGCTCCGCATATGGAAACCGCCGTCGGCGTCGATCACCTGTCCGGCGCAGTAGTCGAGCAGGCCGTCGGCGATCGCGCGAATCGCCTTGGCGACGTCCTCCGGAGTTCCCATGCGTCGCTGCGGCAACAAGCCGCCGGCGATCTTGTCGTCATACTTCTGCTTGACCTTGGCGATCATGTCAGTGGCGATGATGCCGGGGCGCACCTCGAAAACCAGGACTCCTTCCGGAGCGAGGCGGTCAGCGAAGACCATCGCGCTCATGCTGAGGCCGGCCTTCGAGATACAGTACTCGGCCCGGTTTGGAGAGGAAGTGTAGGACGAGATCGAAGTCACGAAGACGATTCGCCCGGCGCCCTGCGACAGCATCCAGTTGGCTGCCAGTTGGGTGAGGAAATGGGGGCCCTTCAGGTTGGTGGACAGGACCTCGTCAAAGCTCTCCACGGTCGCCTCGAGGATGTCCCGGCGCTCGCGCGGGGCGATGCCGGCGTTGTTCACCAGCAGGTCGAGCCGACCGTGCTTTTGGCGAGTGAAGTCGATGAGCGCCTGCCGGCTGGAAGCGGAGCTGATATCGCACTGGAATATCTCACAGCCTGACTCGGCCTGGAGCGACTCGGCGGCGTCGCGGCGGCCTCGATAGGTGCCAACAACGCGGTGGGTTCGGGCGAGATTGAGGGCGATGCCGCGTCCAATCCCGCGGCTGGCTCCGGTGACGATGGCTACAGGTTGCTCGGACATAGCGATTCTACGCAATGGTACCTGAAGCCGGAGGGTGGCTGGATGAGACGAGCGAAAAGGCCGGCGGCCGGAAGGAGCTATCGGGCTTGGGAAGGCGTCCCGCCGGCAGGCGCGGCGGTTCTTTCGATTGTGCTGCGCAGAACGAAATCCATCACGGTTCCGGATTCGATCAGCAGCGCCTGGCCCTTGGTGGCCGCTTCCACGGTTTCACCCGTGGTAGTTCCCACGGTCGACCCGCCGAGAATCGTGCCTAACCGCGAGCCGGCGCGCGCCAATCCTTCCTTAACCTTCCCCTTTGTTTCGCGGGATTCGCCGGCTTGCGTGGTTTCGTCCGTGACGATATCGATGTGCTGGCCGTCGAGCACAATCGCCACGAGGTCCAATGCCAGGGTGGAGCCCTTATTCGACGCGCCCTCCCCACGGCTGCTCACCAGGCGTGCAACGACCTCGGCGCCCGCCGGAATCGCCTCGCGGTCGCCGGTGTAGATCGCCTTTTCGAGGGATGCCCGGAAGGTCTGCCCGACTTGGTGACGCTCGGAGTCCACCTCCTCCTCCAGGCGAACCAGCAGATGGGTTCCGGGACGAATCGAGAACGGCTGGCCGCTCGACTCGGCGATGGGATCCGGCTGTTGCTCAATCCGCGGCTCGGGATCGTCGCGGCGTCGCGACAAGGTCGGGCGGTCCGCGGCGGCAGTGGATGCGCTGCGGGCGGCGGTTTTCGCGGGCGCCGGGGGATTGGGCTTCGGCGCCGGGGCGGCATCCGCCGGTGGAGCGGCAGTTGTTTCGGCTTTCTGGGCGGCTGCCGGCTCCGGACACGGGCCGGCGGCCGCCAGCGCCTGCGGCGTGGCGTCCGGGCCGAACTGAATCAGGACAATCTCGGCGGTCCTGAACGACATGAGCTTGCCATCGACGACGAAGCGGACCTCTTGGCTGGTTGCGCCGAAGAAGTCCCCGTCGAAGCTCTCGCCGGTACTGACGACAATCCGGTCGGCGAAGAGCGCGGGACAAAGCAGCACGCCGATGAAGATAACAGCAGTTTTCATCGCGGACTCCGTGCATCAGTGACGGGCTGGCGGTAGACGGCGTTACGGATTTTTTTGTTCGGCTGACCTAGCGGACCTGCGCCGGTCAATGACCGCCTGAACAAGCTTCTTGCCCCGATGGAAGGCTTCCTCGTATGCCTGCTGGCGCTCTTCGCGGCTATAGCCATAGCCGATCCGGTAGTACCGCTCGGCA
>CAYLSS010000102.1:0-2183 GCA_964385765.1 uncultured Solibacteraceae bacterium | reverse complement strand
GATCGTCCAACAACCTGCGTTCCGGCAAAGGCAATCGCGGCTTTCGGGATCAAGCCGCCGCCAAACGGGACCTTGCCCACCAACTGCCTCGCCAAGCTGCGCCAGCCGAATGCGCCGGCAATTACCGAGGCGATCTCGCCGCGCTGTTCCCGGTAGCCGGGCTGCCGGTCGCTCGCTCCGGCCAGCAGGAACAGCATCCGGATTTGATTGACCGTGAGAAAAGCGGTATCGGAACCCAGTTCGGCAACGCTCCAAGGCAATTGGAGGCCCGAAGGAAAGAGGTTGGGCAGCGCGGTGGCCAGCGAGAAAAGGGCGTTTTCGACCGAGATCTCATGGATAATGTGTTCCACGACGTTGGCCCGAAACGGAGCGAACCGGCGGGCAAGCGGCAAGCCGAGTTCTTCATGGCGCTCGAGCACGTCACGAACGAGACGGTCGGGATCCTCCGGGGAAAAGGCAAAGCCGCTCGTGTGACCATTCAGACCGGCTTCATAGATCTGGATGTCAAAATGCGCAGGCTGCCCCGGGTCATCGGCCCGAAACAGGATTTGTGCCAGGTCCAAGCGCCTCTTACGTGAGTAGCCGGGCGGCGACAGATAGTTCTCGATCGCCGCATAGACATCTTCGCTGGCCGCCTCCCCGCGGCCTGAATCTCATTGGGATTCAGGTTGCGGACGGCCTGCCGTACTTGTTTGAGAATGTCCGTGGCCATGGTGAGAGGCGCCAGCGGCTCCCGGTGGTCCTACAAGGTAGGGGCCAGGGCAGGCTGGAAGTTTTTCTGGACCTCGATGAACCGCTCTACGTTCTCTGAGTTGACCATTGTCGCCCCGGTGTCGACGAAATAGGGCACAGTCGCCCGTACGCTGTGGCGTTCGACGTCTTCCGGAGGATACTTGTATAAATCGGCGAGCATGCGCATCCCGCTGTAGCCCATGGTAAAGGGCTTCTGTGCAATCGTAGCCTGGATCAGCCCATGCTGGATCCACTCGAGCGTCCGCACCGGTGTATCCATGGCGATTACGATCTTGTCACGGACGTTGTTGCGGCTGAGGACCTCGGCGACCTCGGGACAGGCGATCGACTCGAGGCAAACAAACGCATCCACTGACCGGCGCCGCTTTTCAAGAATCTCCTTGGTCAGATCGAAGGCGACAGCACCATCCCCTCTGATATTCACGACGTCGATGATACGGATGGCCGGGAACTGGGCAAACACGTCTTTGTATCCGCGCAGGCGATCCTCGACGTTCTCCTGACCTTCCAGCGAAAACACAATCACGTTGCCGGCATTCTGTAATTGGTGGGCGGTCAACTCGGCCGACTGCACGCCAACCTTGTAGTTGTCGGTTCCGACGAAAGTGAGACGCCGGCTCTTGGGCGCATCGGAATCAATCGTGATGACGTTGACGCCCTTGCTGACAGCCTCGTCGATGGCGGGTTGAAGCATTTCGGGGTTGGCGGGAGAGATGAGAATTCCGGCGGGGAGGTCTTCTTCGGGCACTGCCAGCAGATCTTCGAGGGCCTGCTTCTGAGCAGCAGGATCGTAAGTCTCCGGTCCCAGCATGTCGGCCGCAACACCGATTTCCCGCGCAGCCTGTACTAAACCGGCCTTGGCGGCCTGCCAGTACGGGATGTCAGTGTTGGTGGCGATCAGATAGTAGTGCTCTGTGCCGCGGAACTCAGAGCCGGCACAGCCAATCAACGTCATAACGAAGAGTGTTGTGATGGGGATCGTTATCGCGCTTCGCTTGCTGAACATTTTTGGTTCGCTTCTCCTAGTCTTGCAGTATAAAGCAACAAGCCGTAAGGAAGTGAACCGCCAGCAGCTACCAGCCTGGTTTGGCTGCGCCGGTGACGCGGAAGACAACCCGGAGGTTACGGCGCCAGTCAGAACCCACTCCGATGCGTTCGATGGGCACTTCCGGCGCAAAGTAGCGCAAGAGGATTTCCGTGGTGGGATGATACTCCAAAGCGGGCGCCACCAGAAGCAGGCGGGGCGAACGCGTTGACAGCGGCACGCCGGGGAAGTAACCTCGCATGGAGAATTCACGCGCCTCGCTGTGCTGCCGGACCCGCATCCAATAATCCAGCGCCTGAAGCGGCAGTTGCAGGTCGGCAGTAGCCTTCAATTCGAGCACCGCCAGCCGTCCATCTCTTCCGACAGCCAACAAATCGAGAACACC
>CAYLSS010000101.1:6828-8734 GCA_964385765.1 uncultured Solibacteraceae bacterium | reverse complement strand
AGAGCGGAAAGCCGGTCAGGTGCACATTCGGCGGCCAGTCGGGCTGGGGCGCCCCGTACCACTCGGGGAAGAATCCAAGGACGAGTTCCGGAGAGTGCAGCCACCGATCAAAGAAGGCCGATACCGGCGGCATTCCGAGTTCTGCCCGGAACCCGTTTACCGCTGGGCCGATCACCCGGTCAATCAGCAACCGGTCAATCAGCCCGAAATAGAGCTTTCTCAATCGACGCGGCAAGTGCCTCGCCGGATCGGGTCGTCCATAGACCGGGGTGTCATGGCAGCTTCGAATCATTGAGGGCTGCAGATGGAGGGTGGCCAGCGGCACGCCGAGATACTCCTGCGCGATCCGGGCGCCGAAGGCTGTCCCGGGCGCGACCACCACCGTTCGCCCCGGCTCGTAGCGCGCGGAGACGACTTCGTAGACCGGCCTTATCATCGGAATCAGCAGACGTCTGGACAGGACCGGGAACGCCTTAAAGGGGCGCCAGAGGTCGGGATCGTCGAGTGCCTCGCGGTACTCCTGTTCGGTCCCGATAGACTCGAATGGAAGCGCAAGCCTCTCGGCGAGGGGTTGAAAGACGGGGGCGGCAACCAGCAGGACGTCGTGCCCGCGCTCGCGGAGCTTCAGGCACAGCGCGGCATTCGGGTAGACGTCGCCGGCCGAGCCGAGACCGAACACCAGGAAAGATCTGCTCATGAAGTTGTGGCAGTTTCGGAGGACGGGCTAGTCAAGCACGCGCAGGAACTCCGCCAATACCCGGATGCGCTCGCCTTCTCCAGCCTCGGGATCGATTTCCCAGCGCTCGAACTCGGGATTGAGCGGTTCCATGACGATCTTTTCGTGCGCCCAGCCTCCCTCGGTGACCCTCTTCACGGACCGATATCGTTTGATCGTGTAACGCTCGCCGCCCTCCTCGGACTCTTCGAGATTCTCGACCAGAACGAGGCGCCCTTGCCGCGATCCCGTCACGCCATGGCGGAAGATGCAGCGAGATCCGTCGGGGATCCGGGGCTCCATTGACCGGCCGGTGACGGTGGCGATGAACATATCCTCGGTCAGCCGGAGGTTCGAGGGAGCTTCCACCCAGCCTTCTTCCTCGACCTGCATCCGGTCTCCGAAACGTCCGGCGGCTGCGCGGCACGAGTAGACGGGCAGATGCGTGACATATTTCTGCACGGTGACTGGAACCAGCTCTTCGTAGAGGCGGTTCAAGGTGGAATCGAAGTTGCCGAGCAGAACCTGCTCGCGGTCACTGATGCGGAGCACGTGGGAGAGCGTGTCCTCGAAGCGGGCGAGGAATGCCTCGGGCCCTTCCTCCTCGATCTGGCCGGGGATCTCTTCGGTCAAGAGCTCGACTACCTCGCGGTCTTCCTCACTGCCGGCGATCGCGAACCAGTCCCGCCGAAACCGGACGTCCATGGCGTTCTCCTCGGGATCATACAGGAGAACCCCGATGGGCTCCGGGACACAACCGGGCAGCGCCAGCTCGAGGACCGAATACTGTCCATGCCGGGTTGTCAGGACACTACTCACTATCTACAGATCTTATCGGTTCAGCCAGGGGAAAGTCGTGGAAAAGATGAAGCCCGTTTCACAAAAACAAACGGTCGCTCCTCGGCTAAGACCGCCCTAAATGCTACGATATCAACAAGAAGAACAGGTCTGTGGGCGGCAGGCATGGAAGCCGACAATTCCCAGAAGCGGATGGCGGACCGGGTTGGAAGCGAAGCCGCCCGAACCGGTGTTGCGCGGATACGTGAAGCTCTCGCGCGCAGCGAGCAGCTCACCAAAGCCGTGCTCGACTCGCTCGCCGCACATGTGGCCGTGCTGGGCCCCTCCGGCCGGATCATTATCACCAATGCCGCCTGGGATCGCTTCGCCCGCCAGAATTCAAGTGGTCCGGCC
>CAYLSS010000101.1:0-6818 GCA_964385765.1 uncultured Solibacteraceae bacterium | reverse complement strand
GATCGCGCGTATTCTTTTGGGCCGCACCGGAGTCGGTGTCGACTACCTCGCAGTCTGCCGGGAGGCTTGCGGCGAAGCCTCCGAAGGCGCTTCCGAGGTCTTGCAGGCGTTGGAAGGAGTGCTCAGCGGCCACCGCACGAATTTTCAGTTCGAGTATCCGTGCCATTCGCCAACCGAGCAGCGCTGGTTCCTGCTTCAAGCGACCGGACTCGAGGGGAAGGCAGGCGGAGCTGTCGTCCTCCACATCGACATCACTGAACGGAAGCTGATGGAGGGCAGACTGCTGGAGAATGAGCGCCTGCGGGTGTTGACGACGGGCCTCATCAACGGGCAGGAGGACGAGCGCCGCCGGATTGCCCGGGATCTGCACGACGGCCTCAATCAGGACATCGCCTCGCTTTCGATCGACCTCGGGATGCTGGCGATGAAGGCGGCCAACCCGATCCGCGAAGAAGTGCAGGCGATCCAAAGGCGAACTTTTGATCTCTCGGAGCAAATCCGGCGAATCTCGCACGAACTACATCCGCCGGCCCTCGAGCACCTGGGTCTTGAGGCGTCGCTGCGCACTCTGTGCGAGCAGTTCGAACGCAACGCGACATTCCAGGTTGTGTTTCACCGCAGCGGCAGCCTCCCCGGCCTGTCCCCAGCGGCGGCGCTGGGGCTTTATCGGGTCGCTCAGGAGTGCTTGCGCAATGCCGCCAAACATGCGGCGGCGGAACACGTGAGCGTTTCGATCGGCGCCTCGGGCGGATTCCTGAGGATGGCGATCCATGACGACGGTCGTGGCTTCGACCCCCATGCGTCCGCCGGACTCGGCCTGGGCCTTGCCAGCATTGACGAACGGGTCCGGCAGCTTGGCGGGATGCTCCGGCTGACATCGACGTCCGGCGATGGAACCAGTGTCGAAGTTCGGATCCCGATAGATGGAGCCGGGGAATGAAAGTTCCGCGAGTGGTGTTGGCCGACGACCATGCCATGGTGGTGGCCGGGCTCAGCCGCTTGATCGAATCCGAATATGAGCTCGCGGGAACGGCGGAGAACGGCCGGGCGCTGCTCGAAGTGGCTCGGGAGACCCGACCTGACGTAATCGTCGTGGACATCTCGATGCCTCTCCTCAACGGGATTGAAGCGGTCCGCGAGTTGAAACGCGCCGGTATCGGCGCCAAAGTGATCATTCTCACGATGCATTCCGACGTGAGCTTGGCGACCGAAGCGTTGGAGGCGGGTGCATCGGGCTATCTGCTCAAGCAGTCGGCTGCCGAGGAATTGCTGACGGCTCTGCGCGAGGTGATTAAGGGGAGGACTTACGTCACGCCGATGATCGCCGGCGACGTGCTGGGCGCGCTGATGTCCGGGGGCAGGGCGCCGGACCGGCCGTCCGCCAAGCTTACGCCGCGCGAACGTCAGGTCTTGCAGTTGGTGGCCGAGGGCAAGTCGGCCAAGGAAATCGCCGCTGTGCTCGATCTGTCCAACCGGACGGTCGAGTTTCACAAGTACAACGTCATGGAGAAACTCGGCCTGCGCACCACGGCCGAACTCACCCAGTACGCCATCCGGCACGGCATTGTCAGCTCCTGACGCCTTCGGGTTCCCGCGTACCTGTGGTTATTACGAGTAGATTTAAGGTCCTGACACAATTACAAGAGAAAGAGGACATGCAGCTCCCGGTGTGCGGTACGGCCGTCAGGGAGACGTTTTGGGACAATCTCGCATCGTCATCGCCGAAGATCACCCGCGCCTGCTCGAGCAGCTATGCTCGCTGCTGGCGGACGACTTTGATGTAGTGAAAGCCGTGGGCGACGGCGGCGAGCTGGTCATGGCCGTTCTGGCCCTCCAGCCCGACCTGGTGATCGCCGACATTTCGCTTCCCGAAATGTCCGGGATCGATGCCGCTCTGGCGATCCGCAGTCGCAAACCGGACCAGAAAATCATCTTCCTCACCAATCATCTCGATGAAGCGATGGTGTCGGCTGCGTTCCATGCGGGAGCTTCCGGTTTCGTCTCCAAGCCACACGCCGCCGAAGAGCTGAAGCCCGCTGTCGCCGCTGCGCTCGCGGGCCGGCGATTCGTCTCTCCAACCGTTCGGTCTCGGGCTTCGCAGTCCCCGGGCTAATCCTTCCAGGCCTGTGGGGATTTCCACGAAATCCCGGTAGAACTACGAGTACTCCGGATGGAGCCGCGAGGGCTACGATCGGGAAGTCAAGCCGATACAGCCCTCACGGATCAACTATGACGCCAACCGAGTCGATTCCAAAGAACACTGACACAAATCTCGTCCAGGCCGCCCAAGCCGGTAATGACGAGGCGTTCGCCGAGCTGATGCACCGCCATCGCGCGAATTGCGTGAAGCTGGCCGAGTCGATTCTGCGGAGTCAGGACGATGCCGAGGACGAGGTCCAGAACGCACTCTGGAACGCTTACCGGTACCTGGATCGCTTCCAGTTCGAGTCGCAATTCTCGACCTGGCTGAACCGCATCGTGATCAACCAGTGTCTCATGCGACTCCGCAGCGATAAACGACTGAAGCTTTTCTACCTGGAAGATGTCACCATTGGGGAGAAACAGGGCACGCTGGAGCTTCGTGACAGCCGATCCACACCGGAGCAGGCTCTCGTCTCCGCTGAGCTGGAGTCGGCGGTGCGCGCCGAGATCCGGAGGATTCCGCCGCTGCTGCGCACCGTTCTGGAGTTGAAGGATCTCGAGCAGCGACCGCTTTCCGAAGTGGCGGCGATGCTCGGCCTGACGGTAGCCGCGGTTAAGTCCCGTCTCTTGCGGGCGCGGCGCGAATTGAAGACCAGAATGCTGCCGCACACAGGCCGGCTCGGGGGAGCGGTGCTGCTTGCGGAAATGGGTGGCTAAGGCCGGCCGCCTCCGGGGAAGGAAGAATCCGGGGCGCCGCCAAATCGCCCGGCATCTGACTCCGGATTGAAGATCAGAACCACGTCCACCGCGTGGCGCTGTTTGTCGATATTGACGTCGGCTTTCGTCTCCTTCAGGTTGTCGAACAGACCCCGCTCGCGGACCTGTTGCAGGAAGAAGTCGGGGTAGCCGGCGTCATAGGGCGTCCCGCTCTTCAACCCCCAGATCCGCTCGATCAGGTGCTCGCCATGGAGGTCGAGGCCTTGGATGCGAAGGCGCCCGAAGTGGTAGAGGGGCCCGGGATTGACGTCGATGATGATGTCGACGGTTGTGTTGTGCTTGTTGATGACGCGTTTTCCCTCGGCATCGCCTTCCATGTATCCCTTGAAGCGCAGCCGTTCGCGAATCCGTTCCAGCGCCGAGATGACCTCGCTCATGTTTGCCAGATCGCCACGTTTGAGGTCGGCAATCTCGTAGAGATCCTGATCCATCGAAGCCGTTCCCTGGACCGTGATCTCTCCAAAGTTGTAGCTCTCGCCTTCCTCGACCGACACGGTGACCTTGACGCCGTTGACGTTGCCGCCCGCAGGCTCGGTCCTGATCTCGGGGAACTCGACGGCAACGCGGCCCCGGGCTTCGTATATTGGCCGGACGCTTGTTGTAAGCAGGGTTTGCATGCGGTGCTCGGTGAATCGCGAGCCGACAGCCACGCCGTGGATCGCGCTCTTCAGGATCTCCTTGGGGACCACCTCCGACCCCGTGAATTCGACCTCGGCGATGATCGGCATGGCTCGCCTGGGATAGAACATCAGCACGAGCTCGTCCGGCAAACCGGCCGTCAGTTCGCCGCGGATCTCCTCGGGCGTTCCCCGCTGCGCGAGATACTCCTCGATGAGCTTCGTATAGCGTGCGATCGTGGCCTCGGTCCCCGGCGCCCGATCGGTGAACAGGGGGTCCTTCTGCTGCAGCCAGCGGTACAGTTCCTGGTCTTCGGCCTCGATGTTCTCGAAGCGCACCGGGTATAGCTGTTCGATTTCGGCGACCTCGAAGGTGACGTCGTAGCCGTCGCCGCCTTCGGACGGCCCATACCGGAAGGCAACGCTCTCGAGCACGCCGGTCTCCAGCATCCGGTCCCGCGCCGCTTCGAAAGTCGCCTGATTGGCGAGCTCTCCGATCACCAGCCCGGTGATCTCGCGCAACTGCTTGTCGCTGTAGTGACGATTTCCTTCAATCTCGATGTTTTTCAACGGCCATTCGACCTTGGCGGGGTCCGTCTGTCCGGCAGCCGGAGCCCATGCCAGGATGGCGAGAATCGCAACACTCGACAATGCACGCATGCTCTCCTTATTTTGACGCGGCGGAGCGACTCCAGGGTTGCAAAGGGAAGATTTCCCCTTAGCCAGATGTTAGCTGCCTCCGAAGTCGAATTGGCTGAAGCTCTTGACTTTCACGACGGGGGCCGCCGTCGCAGGTAAAGCCTCTCGAACAGCGTTTACTCTTCGACCACCCGGAAGCCGATGTAGGCCGGCGCGGGTTCGCCGTTCGCCTTGCCGTCTGCAGGCCGATCCGCGCTGCCGCCGAGGACTTTGCCGGAGCCGTCCTTGGCGACCACCCACTCGGCCACATTGCCGTCCAGATCGAAGGCGGGATCCTCACCCGTGCCGGGATGGCTGCCAACCGGCTTTAGTAAGGCGCCGGTTTCGAGTCCGTCCAACAGACCGGCCAGTGCGGCGGCATCGTCCGGATTCACGGCGTAGCCGGCCCAGGAGTCGAGCGTATTGCCCTTGGCCGAGGCTGTCAGATACCTGGACATTTCCTGCTCGGCGCCGAGGCGGAACTTGCGGCCGGTCTTTTCCGACAGCCAGGAACAATAAGCCTTCGCATCGTCGAACGAAATACCGCTCGCCGGATAAGTTCCGGTGCCCGGGGGATAGCTGTAACGCTCGTTGTAGGCGGCGTACTGCGCGCGTGTGACTTCGAAGCGGCCGATCCTCAACTCGCCCCGCGGCACAGTCTCCGGGATCTCCCCGCCGGATTTGAGTTGCAGCACCGCATCAAGCAGCGAGCCCGGTTTCAGTGCCTGGTTCTTCTTTTCATCAGACTGGAACAGGTACTTGTCGAACCAGGCCAGCTCTTCGGCGACCTTGCGATGAAGGTGAGCGTATTTCTGCAGGGTGTGGGCCTCCCCGGGAAACAGGACGAACTTCACATCGGTGTTGTCCAGGTGCTGGAGCGCGCGGTAATGCTGCCATCCCTGTTCGGTCGGGACCTGCCGATCAGCGCTCCCGAAGAAAATGATAGTGGGAGTGACCACCTTGTCCATGCGAAACAACGGCGACTTGTTGACGTAGAATTCCGGGTCGTCGAGCGGCGTCATGCCGAGGTAGTAGTCGTCGAAGGCGTGGCCGAACTGGCAATTGCCCCAGTCGCTGATCCAGTTGACGTCGCCCGCGCCGGCCGAGGCCGCCTTGTAGCGGTCCACGCGCGTGGTGATTTCGATGGTAATGATCGAACCGTTCGACCAGCCCATGACTCCCAGCTTGTCGGGGTCCGCCAGGCCGCGCTCGATCATGGCGTCAACGCCCCGCTCCGCGTCGATCCATTCGAGTTCGTTGTAGTTGCCGCCGGCGATCGACTCGGCCCACTCGACGCCGTAGTTGCTCGAGCCATGATAATTCGGTTTCAGGATGAACGCCCCGCGCTGGGCGAACAACTGGTGCGGGTAGCCTTCGCGGTCCGACCAGCGGTCATAGTCGGCGCCATGCGGACCGCCATGGATCATCAGCACGAGCGGGTACTTCTTACCTTCCTCGTATTCGTGCGGATAGTAGAGAATGCCCTCGACCTCGTCGTCGCGCGCCCCCTGCCAGCGAACAACCTCGGTGCGCGCCTTCGGCTTCTTCTCCATGTGGGTGTTCAGCTTGGTGACCGGCCTGGCGTCGACGATGGTCGAGCCGGAAAGTTGAGCCGCATGCCACTGTCCGGGATCCGATGCGGTTGTGTACTCGTAGACGAGGGTGCTGCCGTCACGGGAAAGCTCCACTCCGAAGAGATTCGCCTCGTGCTCGCCTTGGATCCAACGGCGCGTCCAGCCGACGCCGGATTTCGAGTAGAGAGCGGGTTTGTAGCGCACGCCGGCCGCGAGCAGTGCGAGGACCCCGTCGCGGGTGGCGGTGAAATCGCTGCCCAGGCCCCACTCCCAATCGAGGTCGACCTGCGTCTCCCGACCGGCCGCGATATCGAAGTAGTAGAGCATCGGGGTCGCCCCAAACAAGTACTTCGGATGGGTTGTATAAGGCGCGCTGAAATAGAAGCCGTCGCTCGAGGGCGTGAATTCCACTTTCTCCGGCAGTAACTTGCCATCGGTGAATAGCTGCTCCTCCGCACCATCCTTCAAGTTATGAAGAAACGTAACGGGCCTGATTCTCTGGTTATATTGCCAGGTCAGGCTGCGTTCGTGGACGGTAACCACCCACGTGCCGTTATCGGAGACAAAGGTCTTGGTAATGCGATCGCTGTTCGTCGTCAGCCGCGTCGCCTCTTTTTCGGCGATCGAGAAGCGGTACAGGCGCACCGGCAGCGCGTGTTCCTCGTCGTCAATCACATTGGAGGTGTCCTTTCGCGCCTTGACCTCCTGGTGATAGAGGCTGGGGTCTTCGGTGGCCGTCAGCAGCAGGTTCTCGTTGTCGATCCAGTTGACCGCCTTGACTCCTTTTTTGAACTTCGTCAGTGGAAACGCCGCTCCACCGCGAGTGTCGATCAACCAGACCTGCTGGGTTTTGTCGTCGCTGTCGTCTTTGCCGGTTTTGGGGGGAGCGCTGCTCAGGAAGGCGATTCGCCGGCCATCGGGAGAAAAGACCGGCTTTGTGGCGCTCTCCTTACCGCGAGTCAACTGTACTTCGTAGTCCTCGGCCAGGTTGCGCAGAGCCCACTCCGAGACCTCGCCGTAGATCTGGATG
>CAYLSS010000100.1:6496-8744 GCA_964385765.1 uncultured Solibacteraceae bacterium | reverse complement strand
TGGCGCGCTGGTAGGCATGGAGCGCTTCGGCCGGCTCTTCTGCCGAGCGCAGGAGGTCGCCGGCGGCGCGATAGGCTCGTGCCAAAACTTCGGCGTTTGGTGGCGGACCGCCCTGGTCCATGTCGAGGGATTCGAGCAAGGCGGTGGTCCGGCGGGCCAGGCTGGCGCGCTCGGCCGCTTCCGCCGGCGGGACGGTCAATTCCAGATCCAGGCGTTCCAGCAGCAGGGCGCCCATCGCGTTGAGTCGCGCGTCTTTTTCCGCTCGCTCCTGGAGGAAAAGGCCGAGCACGGTCGCGCTCCCCATCAGCAGGAGCAGGCAAAGACCCATGAACGCGGTCGCGAGGCGGTTCCTGAGAATCCATTTGGATGCCCGGTACCGGGCCGTCAGGGGGCGCGCCGAGACGGGAAGCTGTTCGCGCCAGCGGCGCAAGTCGTCGGCAAGCGCTCCAGCGCTTTCGTAGCGGGCTCCCGGTTCGAATCGGGTGGCACGGCGAGCGATTGCATCCAGGTCTCCGCGAAGGCGGCGCCGGAGGTCAGGGCGGAGGCCGCCGGCTTCACTGGGAGCGGCGAGCGGTTTCCTGGAGGTAGCCATCACCAACTGGTATGGCTGCGACCCTGCGTCATCCTGGGGATGCCGTCCAGTGAGGAGATACTGCAGCACCACTCCGAGCGAGAAGATATCCGACGCTGGCGACACTGGCTTACCGAGTAACTGCTCCGGACTCGCGTACGCCGGCGTGACGAAGCGAAACTGGCTGGATGACTGGTCGGCGCGGCCGGCCTCTGGCGAGAGCAGCTTGGCGACGCCAAAGTCGACCAGCTTGACCACTCCATCGGCGGTCACGAGGATGTTATCCGGCTTGATGTCGCGATGCAGGACGTGCTTCTTGTGGGCGTAGTCGACTGCATCGCAGACGGTCTCGACCAGCTTGACCCGTTCCCCGAGGTCGAACCCGCGCTGGTCGCAGAAGACATCTAGCGGCTGGCCCTCGATGTACTCCATCACGATGTAGGGCCGGCCGTCGGGCGCGGCGCCGCCGTCGTATATGGTGGCGATATTCGGGTGATTGAGATCGGCCAGAAGCTGCCGCTCGCCGCGAAGACGCTTGAGGAACCGCTCGGAATGGACGCCGCTCCGCACCAGCTTCACGGCCGCGATGTGAGAAAAATGAGCGTCGCCGCGGATGGCCAGATAAACTACGCCCATCCCCCCGGAGCCGAGTTCCCTCACCACGCGGTAGGGGCCGAGTTCGAGCCCGATGTCCGGGTTCGCGGATGCGGCATCGAGCACGGAGCCCGCTGCGTCGGCGACTATGCGCGACAGGTCAGCGGTGTCGGATCGATCGTGGTCGAGCAGGGATTGGATCTCCTGCCGCAGTTTCCAGTCATCGCCGCACTCCCCGTCGAGGAAACGGCTCCTGTCCTCACCGCCGATCTCCAGCGCGGATTTAAACAACCGTTGCACCCGCCACCAGCGTTCTTCGCTCATTCGTCCACTGCCGTCAAATCGGCCTCGGGCTGGACAACTCACGGTGTAGCCAGGCTTGTGCAAAGCGGACCTCGCGGTTGACCGTCGCCGTGGAAATACTTAATGTCTCGGCGATTTCAGCGGCGTTCATGCCGCCGAAGTAACGCAGCTCAATGATCTTGGCTTTGCGCTCGTCGATCTCCGCGAGCGAGCGAAGCGCATCGTCGAGATCGAGCAGTTCAGGTGGTTTCCGGTCTGCGATATCGGCGCCGTCATCGAGCGATACCTTCAATCCGCTGCCCCGTTTGGCGGCGTTCTTCTTGCGCCAGTGATCCACCAGGATCTGGCGCATGGCGCGTGCCGCAAGGGCCAGGAAGTGGGCGCGGTCCCGCGACTCGAGCCGCGTTTGGTCGGCCAGGCGCAGGTAAGCTTCGTGCACCAGTTCAGTGGGTTGGATGGTTAGCCCCGGCCGCTCTCCCTGCACGACACGGCCCGCCACGCGCCGTAATTCGTTGTACAGGATTGGCGCCAACTCCTCGAGCGCGTGCTCATCCCCCTGGCTCCAGCGAATGAGCAGCGTTGTGACGTCCGTGGATTCGGCCATCCACTATTCCTCCTCCAATGAGTCGCGTCCCGGGGGCCAACAGTGAAAACAGCCCTCTAGGATGCGATTCTAGCGGAGGCCGAACCCACATCGCAGGCTGGACGTTCAGAATCCTGCGTCAGTCCTCTTCGCGCCGGGCGACCCGAGAGAAAACGCGAAGTCGATCGTGACGCTCG
>CAYLSS010000100.1:0-6486 GCA_964385765.1 uncultured Solibacteraceae bacterium | reverse complement strand
CCCATCTACCGCCGCCGGGCGGAACCGCCAGCG
Organism: uncultured Solibacteraceae bacterium; assembly: GCA_964385765.1. Classification (GTDB taxonomy): domain Bacteria; phylum Acidobacteriota; class Terriglobia; order Bryobacterales; family Bryobacteraceae; genus CAWELS01. Next base: position 6,453 of record CAYLSS010000100.1, on the reverse strand, counting down.
CCGCAGCGCTTCGACTGCGGCGCCCGCCAGCAGCGGGTGACCCTCCATCACCCGCGCATTCCGCACCACACCCTGTCTGGAGACAGAGGCAAGCAGGCGAACGGTACCTGTGACCATGGCAGCCTTGGCGGGTGCCGGGTATTGCGGCGTTACGCTGTGCACCGGGCCCGCAAGGCTCGCTCTCTTCGAGGCTGACGGAGCGAACTCGCCCGCGGCCCCGGTGGCCGCCATTGCCATCAATATCGCCAGACCACAAATCCGTAGATGCTTCTATACCCTCCCTTTTCAGGCTTTTCTTAGCGCCTGCACTCCATTACCCCTGAATGCGCAAATACCGTTTGAATTTGATCAACCGGTGTTTGACGTAGTCAGACGGACGCCTTGCCGAGTTCTGCGTCAGCCTCCGGGACCGCTATACTCTAATAGAGATAAGCCGATCCTGATTCGCCAACGCTTGCTTCGGAAACGTGGAGTCACGCTGGGGCGCCGAGGATTTATGAGCTCCGAACAACGTTTGGTTGTAGTATCCAATCGCCTGCCGATCACTTTGCGCCGCCAAAGTGATGGCTGGAAGGTCAGCGCCAGCGCTGGCGGCCTGGTGACTGCGATGAACCCGATCCTCAGGCGAACGGGCGGCTTTTGGATCGGCTGGCCGGGCGAATCTTCCGGCATCGGAGATCCACGCCGGCAGGAGGCGCTCGACCAATTGCCTCAGAGCAGCCGGTTTATTATCGTCGACCTGCCGCAGAAGCTTGTCGAGCTTTACTACGAGGGCTATTCCAACCAGACCATCTGGCCGCTGTTCCACTATTTTCCGTCACTGCTTTCTTACGATCCGAAGAGCTCTCAAGCCTACGTCGAGGCAAACCAGCGGTTTTGCGACGCCGTGGTCGCCCATGCCCAACCCGGTGACCTGGTCTGGGTCCACGATTACCAGTTGATGCTTCTGCCGCAGATGCTGCGCGAGGCCATGCCGGAACTCAAGATCGGCTTCTTTCTTCACATCCCGTTCCCGTCGTCGGAGATCTTTCGGCTCTTGCCGGGCCGCGATGACTTGCTGCACGGCCTTCTGGGATCGGATCTGATTGCGTTCCAGACCTACGCTCATCTGCAGCACTTCCGTTCCGCGCTGCTGCGCATCGGTGGATTCGAGAGCCAGATCAACGGCGTGGAGGTCGGCGGCCGGACCGTCCGCTTCGAGGCGCTGCCGATCGGGATTGCGCCGGAGGACTTTCGCAGTCTGCTGACCGACGATCGCGAGACCGCCGACTTCCTCACTCAATATGAAAAGCGGTTCCGCGACCGGCGTATTCTGCTCTCCGTTGACCGGCTCGACTACACGAAAGGCATCCCGGAGAGGATGCGTACCTACCGGAGGCTGCTCGAGCGCGCGCCCCGCCTCCGAGGCAACGTGGTCCTGCTCCAGGTGGCCGTGCCCTCGCGCGAGCGTGTTTCGTCCTACGCGCGCCTGCGCCGGCAAGTGAACGAGATGGTCGGCGAGATCAACGGGCAGTTCGCCACGCCGGACTGGTCGCCGATCGTCTACCTCCAGCGCGGAATCTCGCGTAATCAACTGGTGGCGCTCTATGCCATGGCGGACGTGGGTTGGGTGACGCCGCTTCGCGACGGCATGAACCTCGTCGCGAAGGAGTACGTCGCCAGCAACCGCGGTCATGGCGTGCTGGTGCTCAGCGAACTGGCCGGCGCCGCGGCCGAGATGGGCGAAGCGCTCCTGGTCAATCCGTTCGACGTCGACCGCACCGCGGAGGCCGTCGAGCACGCGCTCTCAATGCCGTTCGAGGAACGCCGCACCAGGATGGCCGCGCTCCGGCGGCGGGTCGAGCAGAACAATGTCTTCAAGTGGGGCGAACGATTCATCTCGTACCTGAATGAAGCCGCCGAATTCCGCGGGAAACGGCCCAGCGGCCAGCCGGAGATCCTCGACTTCGCGACCGTCACCAAGGCCTATCATGACGCCCGCGACCGTCTGCTGTTTCTGAATTACGACGGGACGCTGGCCACTTATACCAACCGGCCGGAGCAGGCCGGACCATCGGCCGACCTGCTTCACCTGCTCGCGAAACTGGTCGCCCAGCCGGGAAATCACCTGGCGCTTGTTTCCGGACGCCGGCGTGAGGATGTGGAACGCTGGTTTGGAAAAATCGAAGGTCTATGTCTCGCTGCCGAGCACGGCGGCTGGGTGCGGCCATGTGACTCCCCGGAGTGGATCGCACGCCGCCAGCACTACGGAGAAGACTGGAAACCACGGGTTCGTGATCTGCTCGAAGATTTCGTGGACCGCGCGCCCGGGAGCCTGATCGAGGAGAAAGACAACTCGCTGGTGTGGCATTTCCGAATGACTCAACACGAGTTCGGCGAGTGGCTGGCGGGCGAGTTGGTCGGTGTCCTGGAAGGCATGCTGAGCGATGCCGACGTCAGCGTCGTGCGAGGCCAGAAGTGCGTCGAGATAAGACCGCTTGGAATCAACAAAGGGCAGGTGGTTGATGAGATGCTCGCCCAGTATCCCGACAGAAACTTCATCTTTGCCGTGGGTGACGATCGTACGGACGAAGACATGTTCGCCCGCCTAGAGGAGGGTGCATGGACCGTGCGGGTCGGCATCGGTGATACCGGTGCGCGGTACTACCTCCCGAATCCGGGCCAGGTCCGGGCCCTCTTGTTGGCTTTTTCGAAGGTTCCGCTCCCGGCCAGATCGGCCTGAACCTGCCCCTTACAGAAGCTGTCGCAGGAAGCTCTGCACTTCGTCCACGCTGTCGAGGGCATAGGCCGCCCCCGTTTCGCGGGGTTCGTCCCGGACGAGAATGCCCACGCCGCGATCCTCGATTGCGGCAAATGCGTGTTCGTCGGTGATGTCATCGCCCAGAAAAACCGGAAAGTAACGGCCCCCATCCAGCTTCAGAGCTTCGCATAGCCAAAGCAGCGCCCTTCCTTTGTTCCACTCGAAGTCCGGCAGCAGCTCGTAGACCTTCTTGCCGGCGGCGCGCCGCAGGTCCGGGTACTCGGCCACTGCGTGCTGAACCGCCTGCGCGACGGCCGCTACATCCGCTTCGGCGACTTGACGGTAGTGGGCCACCACGGAATAGGTCTTTCGCTCCACCAGTGTCCCGGGAATCCCGCCGAGCAACTCCTCGAGCATCTCGCTGGCTCGTTTCAAACTCGACAGGAATCGCGCCGCTTCGTCGAGTTCCTTGCGCCAGCCGCCCGGTCCCTCGATCTGGTAGCCGTGACTGCCGGCATAGACCAGTTCGTCGATCTTCACCAGGCTGCGAACGTCCTTGATGTCGCGCCCGCTGACCACGGCCACGGGAAGCTTCGCCGCCAGGCGCCGCACCGTCTCGCGCATGGTTTCGGAAAGCACGGCCAGCTCCGGGCGCGCGACAATCGGGGTCAGGGTCCCGTCGTAGTCGAGGAACAGAGCCGGGGTCCGTCCCGCGTAGCTGTCGCGGATCTCGCCCCAACACTCGAGCGCCGGCGGCAGGCGGTCCGATTGAGTGTGCATCGTGGGTCTGCTATTCAGGGAGTAGCCACCGCACCATCCTACCAGCCCTGCCGGCGGAATGGCAGCCGGACCCCGTCACTCCCCGACCACCGGCATCGGACGGGTCACGGGTTCACCCTCTCTCAGCGGCACGCGTTCACCATAGTGCGAGATCGCCAGATTCCTGCCTCGGCGCAGAAGGTAAGTAATGGTCTTCGAGTCGCGCTCCATCGTGATCACGATCTCTCGGCTCCTCAATGCCAGCGGAAAACGGAGCTGCCGGAAGATGGTCGGCATTTTGGGCTTGAACGTCAGGTGTCCGAAGTAGTCTCGCATTCCGGCGAAGCCATAGGTGAACACCATCCATGTGCCGCCCATCGAAGCGACATGGCAGCCGTCGCTCATGTTTTCGCCGACATCGGCGAGGTCCATGAGGATGGCGTGCTTGCCGTACTCCACCGCTTCTTCATACCTTCCGATCTCCGCGGCGACCACACTCTGGATACACGCCGAAAGGGAAGAATCGCCCGTGGTGAGTGGATCGTAGTAGTCGAAGTTGCGGCGTTTCTGCTCGTCCGAGAAGTCATTGCCAAGCAAAAACATGGCCAGCACGATGTCGGCCTGCTTGATCACCTGGTGGCGGTAGATGACGAGCGGATGGTAGTGCAGCAGCAGCGGGTAGTTCTCGGGCGGCGTGTTTTCGAAGTCCCAGACCTGGTGTTCAAGGAAATCCTCGTCTTGCGGGTGTATGCCGGCCTGCTCGTCATACGGGATGAACATGTTCTCCGCGGCGCGGCGCCACTCGTCCGGTTCGCTGTCTTCCAGTTGGGTCGTGTGAACGAGTGACCGGTACATGGACGGATGCTCGACGCTCAGTGTTTGCACGGTTTCGGCCGCGAAGCGGAGGTTCTCGCGGGCCATCAGGTTGGTGAACGTGTTGTTGTCCACGACAGTCGTGTACTCGTCCGGCCCGGTCACCGCGTGAATGCAGAACTTGCCGAGTTTCTTGGGATTGTAGAAGCCGTGGTCCACCCACATCCGCGCCGTTTCCACCAGCATCTCGACGCCCTCGTGGAACAGGAATTCGAGGTCCCCCGAGGCATTCACGTACTTCTGCAGCGCGAACATGATATCGGCGTTGATGTGGAACTGCGCCGTACCTGCCGCGTAGTAGGCAGAGGCTTCGTCGCCGTTGATGGTACGCCATGGGAACAGCGCCCCGCGGACATTCAGGTCGTGCGCCCGCTTCCGGGCCTGGTTGAGCATGCTGTGCCGGAAGCGCAGCAGGTTGCGGGCGATCCGGGGCTCCGTGTAGACGAGGAACGGGTGGACATACATCTCCATATCCCAGAAGTAGTGCCCCTCGTAGGCGCGCCCCGACAGCCCCTTGGCTGGAACACCGGCCCCCTCGGCCCGCGCCGTGGCCTGGCAGATCTGGAAGAGGTTCCAGCGGATCGCCTGCTGGAAGGTGCCGGCGGGTTCCGCCGACTCTTCGGGGTCGTCTTCGACTTCAATATCGCTGCGATGCCAAAAGCCGTCCAGAAAGGTGCGCTGGCTTCTGAGAAGCTCTTCGAAGCCACCCTTGACGGCCCGCTCCAGCGTGCGGTTCGCGCGATCGCGCATTTCGGCGGCCATCGCGCTGCGGGAAGTGTGGTAGCTGATGTATTTGATAATCCGAATCGTCTTCCCCGGTTGGGCGTTCACCGAGAAAACCACCTTGCCGACATTCTCGCGGCATGCTGTCTCGCGCGAGTGCGTGCACTCGGTTTCGATCACGTGAGCGACCGCCGCCGCCATCGTCATGCCGCTATACCGGGTTCTGAAGCTCAGCATTAAGCGGTGCGAGTCGCTTTCATGACCTTCGCCGATAAGAGGAGGCTCCTTGAAGCCCGGCGCCCGTCTGGGATCCCCGTGGTTGTCGTGCTCGGCTCCCTCGGCGGCGAGCAGTTGCGACGAGATCAGTACCGGCGCTTTCGCGTTCACGACGGTCACGTCGTAGCGGATGGCCGCAAGATGACGGTGCTCGAAGGAGACGAGACGCGCCGAGCTCACGTGCACCACCTTGCCGGCCGGCGTCTCCCACACCAGATCACGGTTCAGCACTCCGTTGCGCATGTCCAGGGAGCGTTCGAACTTCAGCAGGTCGGCCGTTGGCAGATACAGCGGCTCGTCGTCCACATAGAGCTTCATGATCCGCCCGTCGGGCACGTTGATTATCGTCTGTCCGGTCCTGGCGAAGCCGAATGCAGTCTCGGCATAAACGATGGGCCAGGTATCGTGGAAGCCGTTGATGTACACGCCGCTCTCGAAGACCGGACGTCCTTCATCGAAGTTTCCACGCATGCCGAGATAGCCGTTCCCGGTCGCGTAGATGGTTTCCGTGTAGGGAATGAGCTTCTCGACGAAAGTGGTCTCCACCATTCTCCACGGGTCCACGGGGTAGATGAACTCTGGCGGGCGCTTGGTCTTGTGGCGGATCATGCTGGTCTCCTCAAGGTGTGGCTGCGCCTAGAGCGCGCTCCTCCCGCAGCCGGCGCATTTCAATCAAGTAGAAGTATCACAAAGCAAGTTCGCGAATCGAGTGACGCCAGCCGATCATAGCTCCCGCGACCGACGCTCAATGAAGCAGTTCGGCGAGATCCGGCACGACAAGGTGAGCTCCGGCGACCCGAAGCGATTCCGCGTCCCCCTTCCGGTCGACTCCGATCACAAATCCGAAGCCGCCGGCACGGCCCGCCGCGACACCGGCGATAGCGTCCTCGACCACCACCGCCCGGGCCGGGTCGACACCGAGTTCGCGGGCTGCTTCGAGGAAGGTGTCCGGAGCAGGTTTTCCGGGCAGTTTGCGCTCCGCCGCCACCACGCCGTCCACTCGCAGATCGAAGAGATCCGAAAGACCGGTCACGGAAAGGACCTCGGCGCAGTTCTTGCTCGCCGACACAACAGCCATCTTG
>CAYLSS010000099.1:7910-8777 GCA_964385765.1 uncultured Solibacteraceae bacterium | reverse complement strand
GGAGCCGACGGCGCAGGGGACGCTGGTTGTCGCCAGTCCGAAGTACAGCTCTCCCGAGTATTTTCGCGACCACGCGATCCAGCAGGGGCCGCAGCGCGTTGCCGCCGAGGTTTACGTCGTGGGCTTCATAGCGTATGAATTGCTGCTTGGCCGGCGATTGTTCCGGCGCCACTTCGCCGAGGTCCACCGGGAAGCCACCGACTTCGGCTGGCTCAAGTGGCATGGCGATGCCTCTCAAAAGGCGACGCCGCTGGCGGAGCTGATCGAAGGCTTCCCGTCGGCGCTTTCTGACCTGATCGCATCGATGCTTGAGAAGGATCCGCAACGGCGGCCCTCGAACCTGGCTGAAGTCGCCGAGAACCTGCGTCAGATCGAGGAGCGGCTTCACGAAACGCAAGACGAACTTGACGTCACGGCGGAGGCTCCGGTGGGCGCGGTTCCGCAGTCAGCAGAAAAGCCGTCTCGCCGCATACCGGTATCCACGTTGCTGGTGATCACCGTGATGGCTTTGTCGGTTACTGCCGCGGCGATCATCATCAACCGCACCCTTCAAAGCGGCCCGAAAGCGGCCGAGGAGGCGGCGGCCGATACGACACCGGTTTCATCCGAAGCAGGTGCCGAAGCGGAGCCACCGGTCGACTATCCGAGGCGCCTGTCAACACCCACCGGTCAGATGGCGTTCATCCCGGCGGGAGAGTTTGTGATGGGGCAGGGTGACCGTATATCGGCAGCCGCCTTCTACATGGATCGATACGAGGTAAGCAACGGCTTCTACCGGCAGTTTTGCGAAGCGACAGGCCGCAGTAAACCGGCCAGCCCTCCCTGGGACGATCGATACTTCGAGAATGGCGATCTGCCAGTCATCAA
>CAYLSS010000099.1:0-7900 GCA_964385765.1 uncultured Solibacteraceae bacterium | reverse complement strand
ACCTGGCACGATGCCGTGGCCTACGCCCAGTGGGCGGGAAAACGCCTGCCGACCGAAGCCGAATGGGAAAAAGCGGCCCGCGGATGGGAAGGGCGCACCTATCCGTGGGGCAGTACTCCGGAGCCGTCCTGGTCGAATCTGGCCGGCGACGATGGTTATGAGAGAACAGCTCCGGTGGGATCATTTGTTTACGATGCCAGCCCATTCCAAATTCTGGATCTTCTGGGTAACGTCAGTGAATGGGTGCAGGACGAATACGAGGGGAGCCCTGGGTTCCGCGTGATCAAGGGAGGCGACTTCCGGCAACCGGCGGAAGCGGCCGACGTAGTGCAGCGGCGAGGCCTGCCCATGGAACTCCCTGACGGCGAATTCGTCCCGGTAGGATTTCGTTGCGTGGCAGATGCCGCGTCTGCGCTGGGATTAGCAGAGAGCGAATAGCACACCGCTATCGGAGGGGAGTCATGCGTTCGGTCGCACCGGACACCAACCGGCTTGTCGAGAGCCACCGATCATATGCTCATGCGATCGCGGCGGACATCCTGCGCAATCTGCCTCCATCCATCGACAAGCGCGAACTGGAGTCCGCGGCCGAACTCGGGCTGGTCGAGGCGGCGTCGGCATTCGATCCGTCGCGCGGGGTTCAGTTCAAGACGTTTTCCTATTACCGTATTCGAGGAGCCGTTTATGACAGCTTGCGAAAGCTCGGGTGGTTCACCAATGCTCCACGGAAAGAAGCGCAGTTCGAGGAGGCGGCCAATGAGTATCTGAAGGACTATACAGTCGCCTCCCCGCCCCCCGCGTCGGCGGAAGACTCTTACCGGGAGATACAGAATGTCGCCGGGTCCATTGTTGCCAGCTACATCCTGTCGCTGGACGGCATGCCACAGGAACCGGCCGACTCCAGGAACATCTCTCCCGAGGAACGGGCGGCGCAAGAACAGCGATCGGAGCGCCTGCGGGCGGCGGTCCGGGGGCTGCCGGAGAAGAATCGCAAAGTGATTGAAGGATACTACTTCAAGAATCTGAGCCTCGAACAGATCGGCGAGCAACTCGGCCTCTCCAAGTCGTGGGTGTGTCGGGTTCATGCGAAGAGTCTGGAACTGGTGCGGCAGGCGCTGGCCGAACAGTCCCGGCCCGCGCCGGCAACCCGAGAAGCAACTTCACGCCTGGCAGCGCGATAAGGAGGGTGTCATGGATCCCATTCGGAAGAGCGCGTTCAGGACCATTGTTCCGCAGCGCACGCCCGACCAGAAACTTCTTGAGAAGGGCGGAGCTTCTAAGTTCGAGGGAGTAAAGAACCAGGCGCAGGAAAAGAACCCGGCTCAGTCGGCGACAATGCCGAACTCCGTGACTCAGGTTTCGACCGAGCAGCGCCGTGTCCTCGAAGGCCAGTTGCGCCGCAAGATGCAGCGAGCGAAGACTCCTCAGGAGATCTTCCGGCCTGACATGCAACAGTCGCGGGTGCAACTGGAACGCATGCAGGCGCGCGTGGAGAAGATGCCGAAGTCGCCAGCGGCCGAATCGGTTAAGAAACGCCTGGCGTTTATCGAGGACAAATTCCAGGCGTCGGAGAAGGTGCTCCAGGGGCTGAACAAGATGGACAGCCCGCGAGAGCTGCTCAAGCTCCAGATGGAGATGTACATGCTCACGCAGAACATCGAGATTGTCTCCAAGGTCGTCGAGCAGACCACGGGAGGCGTCAAGCAAATCATGCAGACACAGGTCTAGCTCGAGAGGGGATATGCGGAGAAGACTCTTGCTTTTGCCGCTGCTGCTATTGTTGACCTCTTGCCTGAAGCAGGAGTTGTTCAGCGGTCTCGACGAGAAGGAATCCCAGGAAATCATCGTGTTGCTCCAGGAGCACGGGATCGAGGCGGTTCGAAGTATGGTTCCGGGGGAGGGTAGCGATGGCCTTCCAACGTGGACGGTGCATGTGAAAGGCGGCCATCAGAACCTGGTGCTCGCCTGGCGGATCCTTCAGGAGAATGGTCTGCCCAGGCAGCGGGTAAAGGGAATGGACGAGGTGTTTGCCAAAGCCGGGATGATTCCGACGGCGGGCGAAGAGAAAGCGCGGATGCTGGTTGGACTGACCGGGGAGTTGACGAAGACTCTCAAGTCCATACCGCGGGTGGTGGACGCCCGCGTCCACGTCGTCATCCCGGAGAACAGCCCCTTGATCGATCGAGCCGACTGGAGCCCGACCACCGCATCGGTGCTGGTGAAGCATCTCGGCGAAGATCCGCCGCTGAGCGAGGAAGACGTCAAGCTGTTGGTGTCGAGAGGCGTCGAGGGACTGGGGACGGAAAACGTCGCGGTAATCTATCATCAGATCCACCCGAAACCGGCCCCGGCTCAGGACGTGAGCTGGTATCTGCGGAACGAACAGATACTTGTCGCGGCCTTGTCACTGGCGGTGATCCTGGCGCTCGGATCATTGCTGCTCATCTTTCAGAGCCGGCGGCAGCGAGCGCAGATTACGCAACTGAGGCGCCAATTGCAGTCGACCGTGCAGAGCACGCAACTGTCGGTCGAAACGGGAGAACGGACATGAGCGTTCGCACGTTCTGCTATCTCGCGCTGTGGAAGCGGCCCTCGCGAGCCCGAGAAATCGCGGCGCTGCTCGACGAAGAGCGGGCTGGCGAAGCGGAACAGATCCTTTCCGAAGCCTCGGATTGGAGCAATGACGAGTTACGCGCCGCGCTCGAGCGCCAACTTCGAGCAGGAAATGACCCGGCTCGGGAGAGGTTCGGTCCCGCACTGGCAAGCGTGGCGCCGAGCTTGCGCCGGGGCCTGCGCCAACTGAGCCGAACGGACCATGAGTGAGAAGATCATCAAGGCTGCCGTCAAACCCGGACAGAAGGTCGTCAAAGAAGACATCTACGATGCCACCGCCAAAGCCGGGCAGATCGTCGAAATGGCGCGAGAGGAATCCGCCGCTTTGCTGGCGGAGGCGAAACGGGAGGCGGAAGAGTTACGCGAAGCCGCCCGGCAAAAGGGGCTCGAAGAAGGGCTCGCGCAATGGAACGCCGCGGTGCAAGAGGCGATAGAGGCGCGGCAGCGATATCTCGACGAATGTGAGCGGGAGGTGATTCGCCTGGCCGTAAGCATCGCAGGCAAGATTCTGGGCCAGCGGCTGGAGACCGACCCGGAGACAGTCGTCTTGATTGTCCGGGAAGCGTTGCGTGGCATCCGCGAGGAGCGGAACCTCACGATCAAGGTGAATGCCGGCGAACTCGCAGCCGTCTCCGCCCGGGTCCGCGAACTCGAGGAGGGCGTGCCGGGGGACTGCCGCGTCAGGGTGGTTGCCGGCAACGCTGTCGAGCCCGGCGGCTGCATTGTCGAGACCGAACTCGGCACCATCGATGCGCGGATCGAGACACAGTTGCGCTGCCTCGAGCACGTACTGCTGCACGGGGCGGGAAGAGGACATTGATGGCAACCGTCGATTTCAGCCGTTATCTCGATGCGGTCGAGCGCGCGACGCCAGTCGAAGTCAAGGGCCGCGTTAAAGAGGTTATCGGCCTCGTGGTCCGTGCCACGCTGCCGGATGCGCGAGTCGGTGAACTCTGCGAGATCCATACAGGGAGGTCGCGCGTGCCGGTGAAGGCCGAGGTGGTCGGTTTTCAGGGCGGCGACGTGCTACTGATGCCATTGGGCGACCTGGTGGACGTGGGACCTTCGAGCGAGGTGGCGCCGACGGGCGGCTGCCTCACCATTCCGGTCGGAGACGGCTTGCTCGGACGCGTTCTCGATGGCACCGGAGAAGTGATGGACGAACAGATTCACGGTCCCCTGCTCTGCACCGAACGCTATCCGGTCTACGGCTATCCACCCGATCCGCTGCGCCGCGAGCGGGTGACCAAACCGATCTCGATCGGCATCCGCCCCATCGATTCCATGCTGACCTGCGGCGAGGGCCAGCGCGTCGGCCTCTTCGCGGCCGCCGGCGTCGGCAAAAGCACCTTGCTAGGAATGATCGCGCGGAATACTGAGGCCGAGGTCAACGTGATTGTGCTGGTCGGCGAGCGCGGCCGTGAGGTCCGCGACTTCCTCGAAAAAGACCTCGGACCGGAGGGGCTGGCACGATCGGTTGTCGTCTGCGCGACATCGGACAAGCCGTCGCTGGTACGGCTCAAGGCGGCTTACGTCGGCACGGCGGTCGCCGAGTATTTCCGCGACCGGGGGCACAAGGTCATGCTCATGATGGACTCGGTCACCCGATTCGCCCGCGCCCAGCGCGAGGTCGGGCTGGCCTGCGGTGAGCCGCCGGCGCGTGCCGGCTATACGCCGTCGGTGTTCGCCGAGTTGCCCAAGCTGCTCGAACGCGCCGGCAATTCGGACAAGGGTTCCATCACGGCCTTTTATACGGTTCTGGTTGCCGGCGACGACATGAACGAGCCGGTGGCCGACGAGGTTCGTTCCATTCTCGACGGCCATATCGTGCTATCGCGCGATCTGGCGTCGCGCGGACACTATCCGGCAATCGACGTCCTACAGAGCGTCAGCCGCGTGATGACCGCGGTGACCAGCGAGGAACACCTCACATTAGCCGGGCGCCTTCGCGAGACGCTGTCCACTTATGAAAAGCAGAAGGACCTCATTCTCTTAGGCGCCTACGAGCGTGGTTCGGATCCCAGGGTGGATTACGCGATCGAGAAGATCGACGCGGTGAATGCGTTTCTCAAGCAGCGGGTCGACGAGCGAGCGAGCTTCGACGAAACCATCGCTCGCCTGCAGGAGGTCTTTGCTGAATGAGCGGTTCCGTCTTTCATTATCGCCTCCAGCCGTTGCTGGAAGAGAAGGGCCGGAAAAAAGAGGACGCCGAGCGAAAGCTGGCGCAACGCCAGTCCGAGTTGCGCGAAGAACGCAACAGGCTCGAGGACCTCGAACGGCAGGAGACCGAACTCGTCCAGCGCAAGAGCGAGTTGCGCAACGGACTGCTCGCCGCGCGCCCGGGTCAGCCGCTCACCGGAGACCTGGTTCGCCGGCGGGCCGACGGGGTCAAGCTGATGGACGAACAGGTTGAACAGGCGCGCGATGCGGTTTTCAGCCAGCAGATCGCGATTGAGGACGCCGAGGAGCGCTTGCAGGCTGCGCGCCGCGGCGTGGTCGAAGCGACGCGCGAATACGAAACGCTCCAGAAGCATCGCGAGAAGGACGAGGAGTCTTTCCGCAGGGAGGCGGAACGCAAGGAGGCGCTGGAGCAGGACGAGATTGGATCATTGCTTTACGAAACGAGGCGGAGGCAGGCTTGAGAATCCAGCATGAGCCGGTGAAATCGTCGGGCAGCCGCCCTCAGGAGAAGTCCGACGAAAAGCCATCGAAGTCCTTCTCCAAGGAGTTGCACAAGAAAGCCGGGGAAAGCAAACGCAAGCCGGGGGACGAGTCTGAGGTCCCTCCACAGACGGGCGCGCCACCGAATCCACAGCGCGCGGCCACGCCCGCAAGCGAAGTCAAGGGACCGCAGGGGGCCGTGCCCGTACCCGCTATCGAGCGGCTGGCCGCAGAGATCACGATCATCGAACGCGGCGCCGATCTGCACGAGGTGCATATACAGTTTGACAGCAAGACTCTCAATGGCCTCCGTGTGCAGCTAACGCGCGAAGCCGGTCAGGTCTCGATCCGCTTCCTGACCCGCTCGGACGAAACGGCGAATCTGATCGCCCACCACGTGCCGCAACTGGCGCAATCGCTTCAGTCGAAGGGTGTGCAGGTCGGCGAGATACAGCTCCAGACGCCGAACCGCCGCGAGCAGCTTAGAGGGCAGCGGGTGAACCAGAAGCAGGGCCGGGAAGGACGGCGGCGCGGTCGATGATTCGTCCTTACACCTTCGACAACCTTCCCGCGATGTCGCGCGAGCACGCAGGATTGTGGAACTGGTTCCATCGCTGCTTTCCGACTCAACGGGAGTGGCAGCCCTGGTGCCGCGAGGTGCTTGGCGAACTGTTGCCCACGCCGACGGGACACGAAGCCTGGATCGAACAGACTCATTGTCTCGAGCCGAACCGGGAAAAGGTCCGCCATGACCTGGCTGGCGGCGAGACGGCAATCGGCCGGGCGCCAGAGAATGACATCGTGCTCGCCGGACAAGCGATCGCCAAGCAGCACGCGCGGCTGTTGGAAACCGACGGCGCGTTTTGGATCGAGGATAAGGGCAGCACGCTCGGCACTTACCTAAGGGACAAGAAGCTCCCGCGGGACACACTCCAGCGATTGGGCGAAGGCGATCAGTTCACGATCTTTCCGTACAGCCTCACGCTGCGGATGCGACAGCGCTGGACCCCCGAGAGCAAGGTCGAAATCTCCGGTGGAGTCCTGCGGCTCCAGCGCTGGAACGAATTCGCACCCGGCTCTCCCGGGATGGCGCCGTTCGGGCTCCGAGCCCATCCCGCCGGAGACGAGGCCGTGATCGAGATCGAGAGGCCGTTTCTCGAGCGGGTCATCGAACGCCTGCTGTATCCGCTGGAGAGCGAAGCCCGGCAGACTTTGGAATGCGCCGCACTCACCGAATTCTTGCTGCTCGGAGTGCTGGACAGAGCCAATCGGGACATGGCCTTTCCGTTCCGTTTCCAACTCCTGGACCAGCCATTGTCCACCAGCAATGACCAGACCGGAATCGCAGTATCGTTTACCGTTCAGTTGTCCGGGATCGCGGGCGCGGCACGCCTATTTCTGCCAGAGCGCCTGCTCGACGGAATGCGGGCCGTTCATGACGGCCCCCGCGAGAGAAACGCTCTCGCTGTCACCTGGCGTTTCCCCGCCATCGCCGGGTGGGCCGAGCTTATCCCGGACGAACTGGCGCAGCTCGAAGCCGGCGACATCCTGCTTTATCCTCCCGATGCAGCGCTGCTGTGGCCGGGCTTTGACGGACGCGGTTGGCGTGTCTCGCGGACCGCAGATCAGCACGATCAATTGACCATCGCCCAATGGATGGATACGGAGTTCTCCATGGAAGACAAGGATCTCGATCAACTACCTGTTCGCATACACGTTGTACTGGGCGAAAAAGAACTTACTCTCGGCGAGATCAATGGTCTCACTGAAGGCTCGATCGTCGAACTGGACCGGGCCCCTTCGGATCCCGTGTGGCTGGCAGTTAACGGTAAGTTCGTCGGCGAAGGAGAGCTCGTCGAGATTGACGACAAACTGGGAGTCAAGATCCTGTCATGGAAGGGTGCGTAATCTGGACTGTCCTGCTGCAGGCGGCCGATCCAGCACGCGAAGTGGGGCTCATTAACAGCCAGATACTTGACTACATCCAGTTGCTCCTGGTGCTGGCCGGTATTCTGCTTGTCGCCTTTGTCGCGATGCGCTACGGGCTGCCGCGGCTGGCCGGAATCCCGCTGCATCAATCGGGACCGATCGAGGCGATCGCCCGCTACCCGCTGGAACCGCGCAAACATCTGTACTTAGTCAAGGCCGGAGCGGTCTATCTTCTGCTCGCTTCCACCGACGGCCGCATTGAAAAGATCGATCGTCTGTCGGCCGAGGAGATCGAACCTTACCTTGGAAATCTCGACCAGCAGGAGAAGCCGGCGCCATCAGCGTTTCTGCAACTTCTTCGGGGAGGCCGGAAATGAAGCGCTGGGGCTTCTCCACTCTCGCGCTGTTCGCCGTCCCACAGTTTGCGAGCGCCCAGCAGGAGGGCGGAAGCGACCTGTCGAATCCCGTCGTGATGGTCATCGTGCTCGGTGCGCTGGCGGTCGCGCCGTTCGTGGCCGTGATGCTGACATCGTTCGTCAAGGTCGCCGTTGTCCTGTCGATTCTCCGCAACGCACTCGGGACACAGCAGGTTCCGCCCAACCAGATCATCACCGGACTCGCCTTCGTACTGACGATCTTCGTCATGAGCCCGGTGGTCCAGGACATGTACGCCGCGGCCGGCCCCATCGGCGACACC
>CAYLSS010000098.1:0-8781 GCA_964385765.1 uncultured Solibacteraceae bacterium | reverse complement strand
GACCACCTCCCCCGCGAGCATCGCCATGGCCATGGTGGCCGGCGCCACGGTGTGGAGGCCGTTGATGTCAGAGGCGCGCTGGGTGACGAAGTACGCGAGAAAGAGTACGAGGACGGGTTTGGCCAGCTCTGATGGCTGCAACTGGGTCGGACCGAGGTAGAGCCAGCGCTTATTCGCTGGATCGGTGAAAAAGACGACCAGGAGGAGCACGAGCACCAACCCTAGCAGCGTGAAGACCCATTGCGGTGAGCGAAGCTGCCGGTAGTCGTGCTTGGCGAGGAAGAGCATGGCGGCGAGCGAGATGACCGAGGCGATCGCCTGGCGCAGAAGGAAGTGGTGGCTCTCGAATCCGTAGCGCTGTTCGGCGATCACCGAAGACGAGCTATAGATGAAGATCAGCCCGAGCGAGACCATGCCCAGAATGGTCAGGAATAGCGGCCAATCGGTTCTTACACGCATCTGGTTCCCTCCGTCCGGTTCGCCCTGGCGTGAAGCTCAGCCACCAGGCGTTTGAATTCGGCGCCCCGGTGCTCGTAGCTGTGGAACTGATCGAAGCTTGCGCAGGCCGGTGCGAGCAGCACAGTGTCGCCAGGGCGCGCCCGGCGGGACGCCTCCCCAACGGCGTTGGCAAGCGTCCCGCAGTCCAACAGCTCGACAGCGCCGCCGAGATGCCCGGCGATCTTGCCCGACGCGGCTCCAATCAGCAGCACCGCACGCGCCTTTTCGGCCAGCGCCTCCCGCAGAACGGTATAGTCGCTGCCTTTGTCCTTGCCGCCGAGAATCACCCACAAGCCGCCCGGGAAAGCGTCGAGTGCCTTCAGAGCGGCGTCGACATTCGTGGCCTTCGAGTCGTTGTAGTAGTCGACGCCCCCGATGGCGCTCACATACTCCAGCCGATGCTCGACTCCGGGAAAGGTCCGAATGGCGGCCGCTATGCTCTCGAGCGAGGCGCCCGCCACGTGCGCGACGGCACTTGCGGCCATGACGTTCTCTACATTGTGCCGGCCCCGCAAAGGAATCTCGGCCAGCGGGATCAAACGCCCGCCGTTGCAGACGACGGCGCCGCCTTCGATCCAGAGCCCCGATGAAGGGCGTTCCGTGGACGAGAACCAGACCGGGGCGGACGCGGCCGAGGCGGCCAGCGAGCGGCATAGCGAATCACCCGCATTCAGGACGGCGGCGTCGCCAGGCTGCTGCGTCTCGAAGATCCGCCGTTTCGCGGCAATGTAGGCATCCATGGAATGGTGGCGGTCCAGGTGATCCGGAGTGATGTTGAGCACGGCGGCTACATCGACGCGAAAGCGCTCGATGGTCTCCAGTTGGAAGCTGGACAGCTCGAGCACGTTCCATTGTTCAGGCCGGCTCGCGGCGACCATGTTTGTGGGAGGATTGCCGATGTTACCGCCCACCTGCACGGCGATTCCCGATTCCCGCAGGATGTGTCCCGTGAGCGCGGTGGTGGTCGTCTTGCCGTTTGATCCGGTGATACCAATTGAACGCCCCTGGAGAAAACAGCCAGCCAACTCGACTTCTCCAATGACCGGCGTTCCCTGAGCACGGACCGCTTGCAGCTCGGGAAGGTCTGTTGGCACGCCGGGCGAGAGCACGATGAGGTCGTGATTCCGGAACACTTCCGGCGTCTGCACGGAGAACGGAACGTTCCACGCTTCGAACTGCCGCGCGACATCGGGCAGTTCCGTGAGTGGTTTCACATCGGTGGCGGACACTATGGCGTCATGACGGCGCAGCAATGCGATGGCGGCAAGACCGGACCGGCCCATGCCAACAACGAGAACCCGCGCATTCGCCACTCGAGCAGAGGTCATCGCAGTTTCAAAGTCGTCAAGGCAAACAATGCCATGACGAGTCCGGCGATCCAGAACCGGATCACCACCTGAGTTTCATTCCAGCCCAGCTTCTCGAAGTGGTGGTGTATGGGAGCCATCAGAAAGATACGCTTCCTGCGTAGCTTGTAGCTGCCCACCTGAAGGATGACCGACAGCACCTCCATCACGTAAACGCCGCCGACGAAGATCAATAGGATCTCCTGCTTGATCAGCACCGCCACCGTACCGAGCGCTCCGCCCAGCGCCAGTGATCCGACATCGCCCATGAACACCTGGGCCGGATGTGCGTTGAACCACAGAAAACCGAGCGACGCTCCCGTGAGCGCGCCGCAGAAGATGGTCAGCTCATGAGTGCCCGGCACCCTCGACAGTTCGAGATAAGAGGCAAAGACCGCGTGTCCGCCGAGGTATGTCAGAACGGTCATGGCGCTTGCGGCGATGATCATGAGTCCGATGGCCAGCCCGTCGAGTCCGTCGGTCAGGTTGACGGCGTTCGCCGACCCGACAACCACCAGCACCAGGAAAGAGTAGAAGAAGACGAATGCCAGGGGGTAGGTCAGCGGGCTATCGAGCAGCGGGCGGATCAGCAGCTCTGGTTTGAACTCCTTGAAGAACGGAATGTTCATCGCCGTCGTATAGAGGCCTTTGAGGTGCATGATGGAGAGCAAGACGCCGATGATCAGAGCCGCGGCCACCTGCAGCAGAAATTTCGTCCGGGCGGTGAGGCCGAGATTGCGGGCCTGGCGCACTTTCGAGAAGTCATCGTGAAAGCCGATGAGGCCGAAGCTCATCAAACCGAACAGCGCCACCCAAATTTGAGGGTTGCTCAGGTCAGCAAACAACAGAGTCGGGACGAGGACGGAAATGATGACCAGCACGCCGCCCATGGTAGGGGTTCCGGCCTTCTTTTCGTGCCACGTCGGGCCGACCTCGCGGATATGCTGTCCAATCGCGAGCCGTCGCAGCCACTCGATGACGCGCGGGCCCATGGCGATGCAGATCGCCAGCGCGGTCAGGCTGGCAAGAGCCGTGCGAAATGTAACGTATCCGAACAGGCGGAGAGGGCTAAAGTGAGGATAGAGCGTTTCGTAGAACAGCCAGTACAACATCTCTTCTTCCTAGCCCCGGCCGCCGCCGGCGCTCCTCTCGGTCCCGGGAGCGCCGGAAAGCTGGTCACTCTCCGGCGAATTATTCCCGGGTGTGCTGCGGGTGAAAGCGCGTTCCAAGGCCCGCTCGACGTGGGTGCCGCGGGACCCTTTAAACAGGATGGCGTCGCCCTCTCGGGCGATCGACGCAAGTTGGTCGCCGGCCTCCTCGGGCTCGGAAAAGAAATACGCGGCGCTGTCAGGCAATCCAGCTTCCAAGGCAGCGTCCACCATCCGGCGAGCCGCGCCGCGTATTCCCACGAGCACGTCCACCCCGCACGCCGCAACTTCGCGTCCAATCTCCTGGTGCAGGGCCTCGGACCATTGACCGAGCTCGAGCATCTCGCCCAGCACGGCGATGCGGCGCTGTGCGGGCGTGTTCCGGAGGGTCTCGAGCATCACTCGGACCGCGTCCGGATTGGCATTGTAGCAATCGTCGATAACCGTGATTCGCTCATGCGAGAAGCGCCGTCCGCGCATCGGTGACGGCGCAAGATCCCTGACGGCGGGACGCAGCGCCTCCAGCGGGATACCCAGCACTCGGGAGACGGCGAGGGCGGCGAGCACGTTGAGCACACCGTGACGCCCTTCGAATCGCGTCTCGAACCAGCCCTCTCCGGCAAGCTCGAATCGCGCTCCCTCGGGCGTATGCTCCATCTGCGTGGCGCGAAGGGTCGCGTTTTCCGAGAAACCGAAGCTGACCACTGATCCCGGATGGATGCCGGCGAAGCCCGCCACGCGCTCGTCATCGGCGTTCAGGACTGCCACGCCGTCCCGGGGGAGGGAATCGATCAATTCCCGCTTCGCGAGCGCGACGCCCTCGATCGAGTCGAACGCTTCGATATGCGCGTAGCCCACATTGGTCACGACACCGATCTCAGGCCTGGCGATCGCGGCCAGCTTGCGGATCTCGCCGGGGTGATTCATGCCAATCTCGATGACCGCCACCTCGGCATCGTCGGGGAGACGAAGCAGTGAGAGGGGAAGGCCGACGTGATTGTTGAAGTTGCCGGCCGTTTTCCCGACCCTCCGGTAGGGGCTCAGCAGGGTGGCGGTAATATCCTTGGTGGTGGTTTTCCCAGCGCTCCCGGTAATCGCGACTACCGTGCCAGACCATCGTTCGCGGGCCCAGCCGGCCAGCGCCTGCAGCGCTCCCAGCGTGTCGCGCACCTGCATCTGGCATCCAGGAACCTCCGCCGGTTGCTCGACGACTGCCGCGGCCGCCCCCTTCTCGAAGGCCTGTCCGATGAACCGATGACCGTTGTTCTGCGCGCCGCGCAGGGCGAAGAATAGGTCGCCGGGCTGGACGGCCCGGCTATCCACGCTCCATCCGGAAACCGTGGCGGGCGGCGGTGTGTCGTGGCTGCCGATGGCGCGGGCCACATCCGGAAGCTTCAACTTCATTGTTCCGCTCCCGTGAAGCCATAGCCGCGCAGAATCCGCCGCGCCACTTCGCGATCGTCGAACGGGACCGTCCGGTTGGCCAGCGCCTGGACCGATTCGTGGCCCTTTCCCAGCAAGAGCACAATGTCACCCGCGTTAGCGGCCGTCAGCGCGATCCGGATGGCCGCTTCGCGGTCCGGCTCCAGCCGCAAATCGACGTCGTGGCGCCGGAGGCCGACGAGCGCATCGTTCATGATCGCGACCGGGTCCTCGGAGCGTGGATTGTCCGAAGTGAGCACGACGATGTCAGAACCCGCCGCAGCCGCCTCGCCCATGAGCGGCCGTTTCTTACGGTCACGGTCACCGCCGCACCCGAACATGCTGATCAGGCGTTTCGGGTGCAACTGGCGGGCGGCTGCGATCACGTTGCGCATCGCATCGTCGGTGTGGGCGTAATCGACAATGACGAGGAATGGTTGTCCCTCCTCAATGCGTTCAAAGCGTCCGGGGACCGCCCGACAGGCGGAGATTCCCTGAATCAGGACATCGGCCTCGTAGCCATAGCTGACGCCCGTGGCGAGCGCGGCCAGGATGTTGTAAACGTTCATCAGGCCAAGCAGAGGCGACGAGATCTCCCGCCGCCCGCCCGGCCAGACCGCATCGAATCTTACGCCGGCGAAATCGCCGCGGACCCGTTCGGCGCGGACGTCCGCGGCGGGATCGAGGCCATACCACAAGACGTCGGTAACGGCAGCCAGGGGCAGCTTGCGCGCCCAGTCATCGTCGCGGTTCAGAACGGCATATGCGGGAGGTGGTTCTCCGTTGCCGCGAAAGAGCGTGGCCTTGGCGTCGAAGTATTTCTCAATGGTTTCGTGATAATCGAGATGGTCGCGCGTCAGGTTGGTGAAGACGGCCGTGTGGAACGGGACGCCATGGACCCTTCCCTGCGCCAACGCGTGAGAGGAGACCTCCATGGTGAGATGCGAACCGCCGGCCGCAGCCAACGCTTCGACAATCCGATAAATGTCGAGCGACTCGGGCGTCGTATTCGGGGCCGCCCGCCGCTGGCCCGCAATGAGGTACTCGATGGTCCCCACCAGAGCAGTTGTACGGCCGGCGGCGCGAGCGATGGAATCGATCAGGTAGCAGGTTGTCGTCTTGCCGTTGGTTCCCGTGATGCCGGTCAGGGACACCCGGTCAAGAGATTGCCGGTAGAAATTGCGGGCAGCCACCGCGAGGGCCCGGCGACCGTGGCGGACGCGTATCCAGGCTCCCTGAAAGGAATCGGGCGGGGGCGCTTCACAGACAACCGCTACGGCGCCGCCGGCAATTGCCTGCGAGGCGAACTGACGGGCATCGAAGCGCTCTCCCAGAAATGCGAAGAACAAGCTGCCGGGGGTGGCGCGGCGCGAATCATATTCGAGGCTCGCAACCTCGATTCGAGCCAAGTCATCCGGCAGCGACTCGGTCAGGACAGCGTCTTCGAGTATTTCCGCGATTCTCATTCCATTTTATCGGGCAAATTCAACGACCACGCGGTCCCCCACCGGCAGGATGGCTCCCGGCGGCGGATATTGCGCCCGCGCCACACCGGCGCCAACATACTCCACGGGCATGCCGAGTCTCGAAGTCTCCCGGACCACAGCGCGGAGCGTCTTGCCATAGAAATCAGGCACCGTGGGACCGGAAATGTACGGTGAGTTGCGCCGTTCGGCCAATAACAGCGGCTCGGCGTCAACATCGCCGGCGATTTGCCCGGCGCGGCCGGCGTCAGGGGGTGTGCCCAAGTCGGCGATTGCAAGATCGTTGAAATCTTCGGGCTGCGGCTCGGACTGCGGCTCCTCGACGACGACGTCCGGAATGGTTCCCTGGAATCGGAGCGCGGCTTGGGCGACCTGCTTGAATACCGGCGCCGCCACGATGCCACCGTAGCGGTGGGCGCCGTTCAACACTACCACTACCACGACGGCGGGGTCGGTCACAGGCGCGAAGCCAATGAACGACGAGTTGTAGCGATGCGAATAGCGCCGCATTTCAAAATCGAAGATCTGCGCCGAGCCCGTCTTACCGCCGGAGGAATAGCCCTTGAGCCGCGATGCTTTCCCGGTACCCTCGAGCACGACACCCTCCATCATCGAGCGCATGGTAATGGCCGTTTCCGGCCGGATGACGCGCCGCGACGGAGCAAACGGCGCCTCCACCCGCCGTCCACCGGGCTGTTGCTTCCACAGCAGCAGGCGGGGCGCCGGCATTAATCCGTTGTTTGCGATCGCCGATGTTGCAAGTGCGAGCTGCAAGGTCGTGGCGCTGATCTCATGGCCCATCGCCACGGACCCGATCGAGGTTCGCTGCCACTCGTCGAGCTCGCGAACCACACCGGCTGATTCGGCGGGAAGTGGAATGCCGGTTTTCTGTCCGAACCCGAAGCGCTTGACGTATTCCAACAGATTTCGCTGGCCAACCTCGACCGCAGCGCGAATCGCTCCTATGTTCGAAGACTTCCACAGCACCTTTTCCAGGGGTATCTTGCCATAGCCGCGGATGTCGCGAATCCTCCGTCCGAAGAGCCGCATCACTCCAGGACCGCAGTCGATCACGCTCGACGGTGTCAGGTGAGTGGTTTCGAGCGCCGCCGAAAGGGTGACGATCTTGAATACCGATCCCGGCTCGTAGGGAACGGTGATGGCCTGGTTAGTACGAGCCTGCAGCTCTTTCGCCGTCTGCACCCTGGCGTTGGGGTCGAAGCCCGGATAGCTGGACATGGCCAGAATCTCACCAGACTTGGGATCCATAACGACGATGCTGCCCGTATCGCACTCCCATTCCTCGGCGGCTCTGGCGAGCGCCTGGTCAGAGACATACTGAATGCGCTCGTCGATCGAGATGCCGATGTCGGCGCCGGCGCGCGGTTCGAGTACGGACTGGGTGTCGACCGCCCGCCCGCGTGCGTCACGCAGGATGCGAGCCATTCCGCTGCGGCCCATCAGCTCCTCGTTGAAGCTCAGCTCGAGCCCGGCGTTGCCCTGCCCTCGAAAGTCCGTGTCGCCGAGGATATGAGCGGCGAGCTCGCCCTTCGGGTAGCAGCGCCGGCTGTCACGATGGAACTCTACCCAGTCCAGGTTCAGGCTGCGGATCTTCGTGGCTTCCGCGGGTGAGACTTTTCGTTTTATCGGGAGGTAGCCGCGGTTGTTCTCGACAGCCCAGTCGATGCGTGTCTGCAGCCGGTCCCGGTCCAGCGCCAGGATGGGAACAAAGATGTCGCGGGCAACGCCGAGGTCCGGTGCGATGCGCGGATTGACCACGATCGTGTCCGACGGCACGCTGAGCGCGAGAGTCTGCCCGAAGCGGTCCAAGATCCGGCCCCGCGGAGCGGGAATCTCGATCGTGTCCGTGGATTGAGCGTGCGACACTTTGCGATATTCTTCGGCCCGGTAGATTTGCAGGTAGCCGAGACGAAAAGTGAGGATGATGGCCCAGAGGAGGAATATCTGGGCGATCAGGCGGAGCCGCCGCTCACCGGTCGACTCCGTTCGGGTTTCTGGCGAGGCCGGCTTCACGGGGTGTTCCTCCAGGCACAGCGGGCTACTGACCGAGCTTGGCTAGCGCGGCGTCCGGAGACGCCCCAAGCGAGAAAGCGGTTTCGGGTTTCGGATCCACCAGTTGTTGGTAGGCGGGTAGCTCGGCAAGCCGGGCGGGGTTCAATAACTCCGCCTCCGTGAGTTCCAGCTCGGCGCGTTCCCGCAGCAGTGATTCGCGCTGCTTCTCCAGCACTCCAATGTGATAGCCCGCGAGCACGTTGTACGCCACCGGGAAGAGGATGCCGACCAGGAGCAGAACGGCCAGGCCCGCGCTGCCCATGTACCTCAAGCAGGCGCGCGTCGACTTCGGATCCGCCTGAGGAATAACACGCGAATTGTCGACGTGCCGCACCCAGAAATAGACCTCCTCATTCGGCAGCGGCCGCAGCTCGCAGTCATCGCCTGCGCGCTGTCGGACCAGCACCGCGGCGTCCTCGCCCGTGCGGGTTGCCGACGTGATCCAGTTCAGCAAGTTAGAAACCGTCGCCATGCCTTTTCTCCGTTGACTGATTCACGGCGCGGAAGACAATCGTCTTAGCCATTGACGGCAGGTGTTTCCGTCTGCCAATGGGCTTGCCAGCGCCTAGACGAATTCCAAAGCGCGCAGTTTCGCGCTCCGCGAGGGAGGATTGCGCCTGATCTCCTCCTCCGAGGGCCGAACCACGTGCTTCGTCAAAACAATCGCGCGACCGTCTCGCGCCAGCGCCCGAAAACGCTGTTTCACGATCCGGTCTTCGAGCGAATGAAAGCTCAATACAACCACGCGTCCGCCACTGCCGACCAACTCCGGCAGCGACTCCACGAGTGCAGCGATCTCCTCCAACTCCC
>CAYLSS010000097.1:0-8786 GCA_964385765.1 uncultured Solibacteraceae bacterium | reverse complement strand
CGTGGCATGCCGATTCTCTCCATCTGAACTGGCTGCAGGTGGAGGTTTCCGCGCGCTGCAACGCGTCGTGTTCTTACTGTCCGACCGGCCATGACGAAAAACAGTGGAAGGGGAGTCTCATGGAGATGGCGACATTCGAGCGCCTCCGCCCGAACTTCTCCGACACCGATCTCGTTTTCCTGCAAGGATGGGGAGAGCCGCTGCTGCATCCGCAATTCTGGGAAATGGTTCGGCAGACGAAGCAGGCGGGCGCGATGGCGGGCTTCACGACAAACGCCACCCAACTCGAAGGGGAGCGCCTGTCACGTCTGATCGACTCGGGCGTGGACGTCATGGCGGTCAGCGTGGCTGGAGTGGATCCGGCGACGCATGCGCGGTTTCGCGAGGGATGCGATTGGAGGCGGATCGACGAATCGCTCGTCGCCTTGAAGCAGTTGAAGCAGCGGCAAGGCGTTCAGCGGCCCCATGTTCACATTGCCTTCAGCCTGCTCCAGTCCAACTCGCGTGAGATTGGCGGCCTCGCCGAACTGTCCGCCCGGTGGGGCGCCGCCCAGGTGGTGGTGAGCCAGGTTTCCTGGGTCGGGACGGAAGAGATGCGGCATCAGAGCCTGATGGAGCGCCCCCGCCAGTGGCCGGAAGTCTCGACCGCCCTCGAGGAGGCCAGGCAAGCAGCCTTGCGTCAGGGGATCGGCTTTCAATACTTCAGTCCCGAGCCTGAATCGCTCCCGGCGACATGCACGGAAAACGTGCTCAAGGCATGTTACGTGTCCTGCCACGGGGATGTTTCGCCGTGCGCGTTCACCAGCCTGGCGACACTCCGGCCAGACCCGATCCACTATTTCGAGGGCCTGCCGTATTGCGTGGAGCCGCTCGTCTTCGGCAATCTGCGGGAGCAGACACTGCCGGCGATCTGGAACTCGCAGCAAGCCCGGGCGTTCCGCGAGGCATTCCTCAAGCGGCAGGCAATGAGAGATCCCGGAATGGCTTACCTGCCGGAGCAGTGCAAGCACTGCAACAAGCTTCGGGAAGCCGTCAGGCCGTAGCGACGCCGGCCTCTCCCTCGGGATGGAGGCTGGGTTAACTTACCGTTGCTCTATTCCGTTCCTCAAGGTTTTTCACCGCAGTTGATAAGCGCTTCCTCCAGGGCCCAGCCGGTGAAGGCGGCGTAGTTGAAGTCCCGGTAGCCGTGGGACGATTTGCCTTCGGGGTCGCGGTTTCTCTCAATCACCTTGCGCATCACGGGCGTCAGGGGGCAACCCTGCCGGCCGATCATCTGAATTGTGCGAGCGGCGAACAACGCCGTGGTCGGGCGATCGTCGAGCGCCCGTTTCTCGAGCGCCGGCAGCGCCGCAGCGCATTCCCCGAGCCCGCAGAGCGCCTCGGCGGCGGCGATGGCGACGGCTGGTGCCGGATCCTCCAGCGCCGCGAGCAGGTCCGCCTTCGCCTCGGCGGCCTTCTCTCCGAGTCCGATCAGCGCCTCGGCCGCCCAGAAGCGAACCGCGCTGTCTTCGTCGAGCAGGTATCCGCGAATCACCGCAAGATTGTCGGTGCCGGCGAGTTCGGCCGCCTCCAGCACGCGGGCGACGTCGTATCTTCCCTCTTCGCGGGCCATGGCGTAAGGAGAAGAGCCTTCGGAGCGAATCATCATCTCCGGCTCGATGAGCAGGCCCGCATCACGCGTCGCGACCAGGACTTCACGAAGCTGTGCATGCATTCTTTCCTGGATCTGGCGATGTTCCGGCGACCCGGCCAGGTTATGCAACTCGCCCGGGTCGGCTTCGAGGTCATACAATTCCTCGGGCGGCTTGGGATGCCACATACGCTCGGCTTCGGGCGGCAACTCACCCGCCCGGTGAAGCCGGCGCAGTTCCTTGAGGCTCGATTTTTGATCGCCGAAGATCCGGCCCCGCTGGATGTACGGATAGTGGGGCATATAGTGGCGGACGTAGATATAGCGGCCGCCATGGATGGCTCGCGAAATCTCGTACATGTCATCCGCCCGGCCGCGATAACCCAGGACGTACTCTCGGGGCGCGGCGGCCTGCGGACCCAGGAATGCCTGCCCCTGCATATGTTCTGGGATCGGCACGCCGGCCAGGCTCAGCGTGGTGGGACCGAAATCAACGATGCTGACCAGGTCTTTCACGTCGCTGCCCGGCGCCGGAGCCGCGAGGTGGCGATACCTCTCCGGCACGCGCATCACGAACGGGATCCGCATCCCGCTATCGGTGAGCCAGCGCTTGTAGCGCGGCATGCCGAAGCCGTGGTCCGAGAAGACCATTACGATGGTGTCGTCGAGCAGGCCGTCTTCGGCGAGTCTGCCGATGATGTCGCCCACCTTGGCGTCGAAGACCGTGATCAAATCGTAGATCTGCGCCCACAACCGCCGGATTTCGGGGGTATCGGGGTAGTAGGGCGGGACCTTCACCCCGGCGGGGTCATGGAGCATCTCCTCGGGCAGTCCGGCGATGGCGGCTTCGTAGCGGTCCTGCATGTTGCTTGGCCCCTCGTGGGTCATGGCATAGTTCAGCATGCTGAAAAAGGGCGCTCCTTCGGGGCGGGTCCGCCACGGAGCGTCGTCCGATGGCCAGTCGTCCCAGATCCCTTCGGGCGAGAAGTTGTAGTCGGTTTTTCTGGTGCTGGTGACCCAGTATCCGGCTTCTTTAAGGTACTCGGGGACCGTTCCGACGCCCGGCGTACGCGGGATTTCCGAGCGCAGATGCTCGGTGCCCAGCGAGGTCGCGTAGATCCCCGTTACGAGGGTGGAGCGGGCCGGAGCGCAGATGGGTGCATTGGCAAAAGCGTTCCGGAAGACGAGGCCTTCCGACGCCAGCCGATCGATGTTCGGCGTGGTGGCGAATGCATCGCCGTAGGCGCCCCACGCCGGTCCGATGTCCTCGGCGACGATCCAGACGATGTTGGGCGGCTGCTCTGGTATCCGGGTACAGCCAACGACGATCCCGGCCACCATAGCGAGGAAAGTGCAGCAAAGATAGGAAGACTGAAGCATGGGTTCCATGATAATCTCCTGCGAACCGCCGGGACCCATTTACACTAGTCCCGATGGTGATTGATCCGGTGCCGCTTGATCAAATGCTCGGCGCCACGCGCCTGCTGTCGGGTTCTTTTTACAAACGTCCCACTGTCGATGTAGCGCGCGACCTGCTCGGCACGGTCCTGGTGCACGAGACCACCGCCGGCCGGATTGTCGAGGTGGAGGCCTACCTGGGCGCCGGCGATCCGGCGGCCCATGCTTCGCGCGGCATCACGGAGCGAACTCGCGTCATCTTCGGCGCCCCCGGACACGCGTATGTCTACTTTATCTATGGAATGTACGAGTGCCTCAACATCGTCACGGAACCCGATGGGATACCGGGCTGCGTGCTCATCCGCGCGCTTGAGCCGCTGTCCGGACTTTCCGTCATGCAAAGCCGCCGCCCGACCGCCAAGCGCCCCTGGGAGTTGGCCAACGGTCCCGGCAAGCTGACCCTGGCACTCGGCATCACCCGCCGCCACTACGGGGCCGATCTCACCCGTCCACCCCTCAGCGTCCGGGCGTTCCGGCAGCGGGAACCGATAGAGATCGCGGCCAGCCCGCGCATCGGCATCCGTCAGGCGACCGAACTTCCCCTTCGCTTCACCATCGCCGGAAATCGATCAGTCAGCCGTCCCAGAGAAGCGGCGAGGCAGCGGGTCTGCTGACAAGGAATTCCCTCAGCCCGTGGCGCGCAGGCCGGCGGCGATGCCCTGGACGCTGTGGCGCAGTTCGCGGCTGATCTTCCGGGCGGCGTCTTCGTCCTCTTCGGCGAGTGCGCGGGACATGCGACGAAGCAACTCGACCTGGATGAGGTTCAGAATATCCACCCGCGGATTCCGCGACTGCACCGATTCGCGGAGCCAGACGGCGCCTTCCAGCAGATCTTCGTGACCGGTGGTGCGCAGCACGGCTTCGCGTGTGCGGTGGAACTCGTCGCGGAACTGCTCCCAGAAGCCGATTCCGGCGCCACCGGGCACAAGCTCGGCGTACAGGCGTCCTATCTCGGGGTCGGCCTTGATAAGGCCGAGCTCGGCATTGTGGATGACGGCGTGGAAAAGGGGCCACCGCTGATACATCTCCCGCAGCGTTTCCCAATCTTCCGGCGAGACCGATTCGACTGCGGCGCCGAGTCCCCAGAAAGCGGTCAGCATATGACGGTTTTGCGTCCAGGCGAAGGTGAACGGAATGGCGCGGAGGTTTTCGAGCCGGCGATCGCTGCCCCGCCGGGCGGGACGGGAACCGATGGGCAGGCTCTCGATCGTGTCGATCGGCGTGGCCGTGCCGAAGTAATCCATGAAGTGCGGCGAGCTGATGATGCGCCGATAGTATTCGAATGACCGTTCGGATAAGCGTTCGATCAATTGGCGCCAGTGGCCGGGTAAAGTGCGGTCTTTCGAGGCCGTGACCAGGATGGTGGCATAGGTCACCTGCTCTAGGTGGCGGAATGCGATCTCGGGATCGTCGTAGCGTTCAGCCAGGACCTCACCCTGCTCAGTCACGCGAAGCCGGCCGTTGACCGATTCCGGCGGGAGCGAGAGGATGCTCCGCGCGGCGGGGCCGCCGCCGCGTCCGAGAGATCCGCCTCGGCCGTGAAAGATCATCACGCCGAAGCCGTGTCTAGACGCCACCGCGGCCAAGTCGCGCTGGGCGCGGTAGAGACACCAGTTGGCCGTGAGGAAGCCGCCGTCCTTGGTGCTGTCGGAGTAGCCGACCATGCAGATCTGCGTATTTCCGGTTCTGGCCACATGCCGGGCGTAAGGCTCGCAGGCGAACAGTCTTTGGAGCGTGTCACCGGCGCGGTCCAGATCATCGATGGTCTCGAACAGGGGGACAATGGGCAAAACGGCGGCCGGTTCGGCCCGTCCCTTCCGGGCCGCTGCCAGTCGTCCCAGCCACATCATGGGCAGAGCATCACTTGGCTGATGAGTCATGCTGATGATCAGCGCTCCGAGGCCGTCGACGCCGAAGGTGGAGGCAACCTCCTCCAGACATTCGAACAGAGCGATGGTCTCCCGGACCTCGGGCGCCAGCTCCGAGGTGTTCAAGCGGCCGGCCGCAGCCGCCTCCACCGGGCGGGTTAGAAACTCCTGACGCTCCCCTTCTTCGAGCGAACGATAGTCATGGTGCAGCCCGAGCGCCGCCGCGGTTTCCGCTACTGCGTCCTGCAGGCGCTGCGAGTGCTCGCGGATGTCCAGCCGGACCAGGTGGAGGCCGAAAATGGCGATACGATCCAGCCACGGCTGCACGACACGGTCGACGAGGTCATGGTGACCCCCAGCGCTCAGGCTGTCGGCGATGAGCTGGACGTCGGCGGCCAGTTCCCGGCCGCTGCGATAGGCATTGTCCGGGATCGGGTCGCCAGGGTCGGCTTCGGCCGACTGCTCGAGACGAAATTGAATCACATCCAGCCACTGGCGATAGACCTCATTCGGATGGCGCCGTCCCGCATGCGACCGCTCGTGCCAACTCCGGGCGGCGGCGGCGGCCAACGCCTCGAGAAGAGCTTCGGACGGGGCATGGTAGGCATCGGAGATGGTGAGCACGGTCTGAATCTGCCGGCAGAAATCGATCTGACGTTCAATGGCCTCGGACCGCAACAAGACCAAGGTTTCCCGGGTCACGCCGGCGGTGACGTTAGGGTTGCCGTCACGGTCGCCGCCGATCCAGGAGCCGAAGGTGACAACCGGCGGGAGCTCGAGCCGGTGCCCGGGATAGACCTGATCAAAAGCCGTGCGCAGCGTACGGTAGAGCCGGGGAACACTCTGCCAGAGAGCGTCGAAGGCGAAGAGACTGCGGCGAACCTCGCCGAGGACGGAAGGTCGCTCAGGACGCACGGTTTCTGTTTGCCACAGGCAAGCGAGATCCGCGCGAAGCCGGCCCACCACATCGCGGCGTTCCCGCGGCAGCAGATCCGGCCGGTCCAGTTCCTGGAGGTGGTCGCGCAACCGCTGCAGGATCAGGCGAATGGTGCGGCGCTTGGCCTCGGTCGGATGAGCGGTGAAGACCAGCTCGATGGCGATTCCCCGGATGAGCCGCGCGGCCTCTTCAGCCTCGACGCCCCGGGCGCGCAGTTCGCGGAGCGCGGCGCCGGCAGATTCGCTGCGGGGTTTGGGGTCGAGCCGGCGCTCGCGATCGCGCAAGACACGGATGCGGTGGCGGTCCTCGGCGAGATTGGCGAGATCGAAGAGGCACGAGATGGCCCGGCCGAACTCGCCCAGCTTCTCGATGGAGAGCCCCGCAATTAACTCCTGCAAGCTCCGCCCGGCATTGGCGTCGCCCTGCCGGCGGGCTCTGGCGAGCGATCGCGCGCGGGAGACGATCTCCACCAACCCTGGCGATCCGAGCCGATCCAGTGTACTGCCGAATTCCAGGTCCAGCAGCTCCAAATCATCCTGCATCGGCCGCCGCCCGAGGTCCACGGTTCCCTGTTGCCGGGCTTTGGGGTCCATTGCCGTTCCGCGCGGATCGGGCCGAGAATCGTTGGTCACGGTGAATGCCTCCTCCGATTGGTTACTACCATTATTGGCTTGACGGAGCAGTAGTAACCGAAAGAAAAACCAGGAGCGAACAATAGATTATACCTATTTTTAAATACAAATCTAAAGTTATGTTCTATTGAGGCAGGGAGCGGACTCCTTTGGGAATTCCCGCCATCGCGGGCGT
The DNA here is from genome assembly GCA_964385765.1 of uncultured Solibacteraceae bacterium. Taxonomy (GTDB): domain Bacteria; phylum Acidobacteriota; class Terriglobia; order Bryobacterales; family Bryobacteraceae; genus CAWELS01. Next base: position 2,086 of record CAYLSS010000097.1, on the reverse strand, counting down.
TGAGACCGATTTCTCCGCCTTCCCTCGCCTCCGGGTACACTTGATACGATGCAACCACATCCGCTTCGGACGACAGTCATTGGCTCGTATCCGTTTCCCGGCTGGCTTGAATTTGCAACCGCGCATCTTGGTGAATTCGGCCCCGATGACATTCGCGAGGCGCAGGATGACGCGGTCATCTGCGCCGTCCATGACCAGGTCGCCACCGGTCTCGATGTGATCACGGATGGCGAGCAGACGCGGCTTGACTTCAATCTTTCGTTCTACGGCTACCTCTCCGGCATCGACCTGGAAAGCGCTCCGCCGAGGCGTTTGGGTCCGCCGGCGCACGATCAGCGCGGGCGCCATGCGATCACCGGGGAGTTGAGCGCGCCGCGCGGGTTGGGCGCGTTGGAGGAGTTCGAGCGGCTGAACCGCCTGGCGCCGGACGGTCCCACGCTGAAGGCGTCGGTTCCCGGACCTTACACACTCAGCGGCAGGCTGATTCCCAATGACCGGTATCCGGATCGCTATGCGGTGACCGAGGCGCTGTTGCCGATAGTGCGGGAAGAGCTCGCGAAGCTGGCGGCAGCCGGCTGCAGGGAGATTACGGTGGATGAGCCGTCGATGTCGTGTTACGCGCACCGGGAGGATCCGCGGCGTTTCGTCGACATCTTCAACCGGACCGTGGAACCGGTCGCCGGCCGATGCCGGCTCTCGACGCACCTCTGTTTCGGCAATTTTAAGGGGCACCCGGTCGGGTTTCGCCGCTACGCGCCGATGTTTCCCGCCTTTCTCGACCTGAACGTGGATGAGATCCATGTCGAGATGGCGAACCGGGAGTTCGCCGAGATCGAGATCATCGAGACGATCGCGCGGCACAAGGATGTGGCGGTGGGCATCGTGGACGTGAAAAGCTACTACATCGAGACGGTGGACGATGTGGCGGGCAGGGTCCGGCTTTGCCTGGAATTCGCTCCGGCCGAGCGGCTGGCGTTCGCTCCGGACTGCGGGCTGAGCCAGACGGCGCGTTGGGCTGCCCGTAAAAAGCTGGCGAACATGGTGGAGGGAGTGAAGAAGGTGCGTGCCACCCTGTAGTTCAGGAGCGCGGGGAGTGGCCGCCGAAGGCGCCCAGGGGCGGACCGCCGCCTGTGTTGGGAATTTTGGTAATGAGGCGCCGAAGCTGATAGGGTTTTAGGCATAAGGAGTGACATATGTCCACTACCCGGAGAGACTTCTTTCGAGCCGGGATCGCGGCGTGGGCCGCGAAGGCGATGGCGCAGCAGCCGGGCGAGGGCGTCCCGACGCGCACTCTCGGCCGGACTGGCGAACAAGTGTCGATTCTGTGTCTGGGCGGGGGGCACATCGGTTCGGTCGGCCGCAAGGACGAGGCGGAGGCGATCCGGATGATGCATACGGCCATTGACGAGGGCGTGACGTTCTTCGACAATGCCTGGGCTTACGGCCGCGGCTTCTCCGAGGAGCTGATGGGGAAGGCGCTGAAGGGCGGATGGCGCGACAAGGTCTTTCTGATGACCAAGAACTCGGGGCGCGACACCAAATTTGCGAAACAGTGCCTGGAAGACAGCCTGCGCCGCCTGCAGACAGACCGCATCGACCTCTGGCAGTTCCACGAAATCAACTGGGACAACGATCCGGACTGGGTTTTCGAGCGTGGCGGGATCGAGGTGGCTCTCGAAGCGCAGCGGGACGGCAAGGTCCGCTACATCGGCTTCACCGGCCACAAACACCCGCACATCCACGCCAACATGCTGGACAAGCCATATGACTGGGACACCTCGCAGATGCCGATCAATCCGATGGACTACTTCTACCGCAGCTTCGTTCATCAGACGGTACCGCTATGTCTGTCGAAGGACGTCGGCGTGATCGGGATGAAGACGATGGGCGGCGGCGGCGCGCCGGGCGGCTACATCGGCGCCAACACCGACCTCACCGCGGAGGAGTGCCTGCGATATGCGCTGAGCCAGCCGGTGGCGACAGTGGTCCGCGGGTGGACATCGATGGATCAACTGATGGCCGACGTAAAAGTTGCCCGCGGCTTCCAGGCGCTCGATTTTGACGGCGGCCGTATCGTCTTCGCCGC
>CAYLSS010000096.1:0-8887 GCA_964385765.1 uncultured Solibacteraceae bacterium | reverse complement strand
GGTATCGGCGCCATCGGTCACCACAACGATGACTCGCCGGCCCTCGCGGTTCTCGAGCGAATTTGCGGCGAAATAGATGGCGTCATAGAGCGAGGTTCCGGCGTCGGACTTCAAACGAGCCAGCTTGGCCTCAATCCGCGGCAGTCGCCGGGTGTAGCCGGATTGTAATGTGACGTCGTGGTTGAAGCTGTACAGGGTAGCCGCGTCTTGAAGGCCGCCGCCGCGAAACAAAGCCTCGAGGAAGCGCAGCACTGACGAAGTCTCCTCGCCCAAATGAGTTGCGGTCGAGGCGCTGGTGTCCACCAGCAGCGCCACCGACAGGGGCTGCGACGTCTGCCGCTCGAAGACGGCGATCTTCTGCTCGACACCGCTGTCGATGACCGTGAAGCTCTCCCTCGGCAGATTTCCGACCAGAGTGCCACCGGACGCCTTCACGGTTGCCAGCAGCCGTACGAGGCCGACATCCACCCGGAAGACCGGATCCTGATCTTGTGCAACAATGGGGGAGATTCCGGCACCCAGGGCGATGAAGAAGGACAGGGCGCGGCAGCTCATCGGTTCAGGACGCTTTCGTCCCAATCTCCATCCACCCAAACCTCGCCATCGACGAAGAATTCCTTCTTCCAGATCGGAACCAGTTTCTTGAGGCGATTGATCCCGTCGAGGCAAGCGGTAAAGGCGGGTTTCCGGTGCGGCGCGGCGACGGCGATGACGACGCTGGTCTCGCCGACCTCGAGCCTTCCCAGGCGATGGACCATGGCTATCCGGTCGATTTCGTGCTCGGCGGCGATCTCGAGGCCGATCGCGGCCATCATCTTAACCGCCATGGCTTCATAGCACTCGTATTCGAGTTGCCGGGTGCGCCGCCCCTTGGTGTTGTCGCGGGCAACACCCTCGAAGGCGATGTAGGCGCCATCGCGGCCGCGCAGCAGGCGGCTCTTGATGGGATCTGTGTCGATTCGTGTCCGGGTGAGGGCGAAGAAATGCCCCGCGGGGTCGGTTATCTCTTGCGAAAAGCCGAGTCCACCGCTCACCGGCGGCATGAAAGCTATCTCGTCGCCGGCGCCTACAGGTTGTGAACGGCTCGAGAATTCCTGGTTCAACGCCAGGACGATGCTCGCATCGTACTCGCGGAGTTTCGGATATCTCTGGGCATATTGATCCAGCACATCGCCCAGGGTCGAGCCCTCGGATACTTCGACTTCCTCGGCCGCGCAGCCGGTGAGGTCCTTTAACATGCCGAAAAAAAGCACTTTGACGCGCACGACAAAACCGCTATGGTAGCAGACGTCTCCACATGGCCCTCGGGTTTCGACGAGAGACGGGCGAGGCGCGGCCTGGGGGCCGGAACGTGCTATTGATGAGCTTATGACTCGATGGATCGTTCTTGTCGGATGCACCGTGGCGAGTTTGCTCACGGCATCCGCGGCTGTTCCCACCATCGCTGAGAAGACGGAAGGTCTCGAACCCCGCCAAGGCTTCCTGCCGCTCTATTGGGACGCCGGCGAAGGAAAGATGTGGCTCGAGATCCCGAGGCCTGGTGATGAATTCCTCTATATCGAATCGCTGGCCGCCGGAATCGGATCGAATGATATTGGACTGGATCGCGGGCAGATCGGACGTGAGCGCCTGGTCCGCTTTGATCGCACCGGGCCCAAGGTGCTGCTCGTGCAGCCCAACTACCGCTACCGGGCGATTTCCGATGATCCAGCCGAACGCGAATCGGTGGCCGACTCGTTTGCGCAGTCCGTCATCTGGGGATTCGAACTGGGTGCGGAGGAGGACGGTCGGCTGTTGGTGGATGCAACGGGTTTCCTCCTGCACGACGCTCACGGGACGGCCGAACGGCTGAAACAGACGGAACAGGGCAACTATGAGCTCGATCCACCCCGATCAGCTTTCCACTTGGCCAACACCCGCAATTTCCCCGACAACACCGAGGTGGAAGCGACGCTGACCTTTACAGGCAAGCCGGAGGGAGAGTACATCCGCAGCGTCACTCCGAGTCCGGAATCGGTGACCGTCCGCCAGCACCACTCATTCGTACGGCTGCCCGGACCGGGCTTCGAGCCGCGGCGCTTCGATCCGCGGGCAGGCTATTTCGGCATCCGTTACCGCGATTACGCGGCGCCTCTCGGCAGCCCGATTGACCGGCGCTACATCGCCCGCCACCGGCTGGAGAAGCGCGATCCGCGAGCTGAGGTGAGCGAGCCGGTCGAGCCTATCGTCTACTACCTCGACCCCGGCGTGCCGGAGCCCGTTCGGTCCGCCTTGCTCGATGGCGCCCGCTGGTGGGCCGAGGCCTTCGAAGCGCTCGGGTTCCGCAACGCCTACCGTGTCGAGCTGCTACCCGAGGATGCCGACCCGATGGACGTCCGCTACAACGTGATCCAGTGGGTACACCGGTCGACGCGCGGATGGTCATATGGGTCGAGTGTGATCGATCCGCGGACGGGCGAGATTATCAAGGGCAAGGTGTCGCTCGGGTCGCTGCGGGTTCGCCAGGACTATCTCATCGCCGAGGCACTGCTGGCGCCCTATGCGGGCGGGGAACCTCCGACGGCCATGCGGGAGATGGCGCTGGCGCGGCTGCGGCAGCTATCGGCCCATGAGGTCGGCCACACGCTGGGGTTGGCGCACAACTACATTGCGAGCACAACGGATCGCGCCTCGGTGATGGACTATCCGCATCCGTTCGTCAAGCTGGATGAGAGCGGTGAGATCGACCTTTCGGACGCCTACGCCACCGGAATAGGGGAGTGGGACAAGGTGTCGATTGCCTACGGTTATCAGGACTTTCCGGATGGAACCGGCGAGGCGGAGCCGCTCGCCAGGATTCTCGACGAAGCCCGGGATCGCGGCCTGACGCTCCTTTCGGATGCGGATGCCCGCCCGGACGGCAGTGCCCATCCGAGAGTACATCTTTGGGACAACGGCGTTGATGCGGTGGCCGAGCTCGATCGACTCATGGAGGTTCGTCGGCGGGCGCTGGAGCGTTTCTCGGAGCGGAACATTCAGTTCGGAGAGCCGCTCGCGACACTCGAAGAAAGGCTGGTTCCGCTCTACCTGGCGCACCGCTACCAGACGACGGCGGCCGCGAAGGTGGTGGGCGGGGTCGAGTACGCCTATTCGCTTCGGGGTGACGGACAGCCTGGGCCCCTGGCGGTCCCGGCGGACGCGCAGCAAAGGGCGCTGGAAGCCCTGCTGGTGACAATCGGACCCGAGGCATTGACTCTTCCCGAGCGGATCCTCGCCCTCGTCCCGCCGCGGCCGATGGGATACCCGCGGCATCGGGAAACCTTCCCTTCGCGGACGGGGCCGACCTTCGATCCGCTGGCGGCGGCAGAGGCGGCGGCAGATCATACAGTCGGCCTGCTGCTCCATCGGGAACGGGCGTCCCGCCTGGTGACGCAGCACGCCCGCGACCCGGAGTTGCCGGGCTTGCCGCGGGTCTTCGATCGACTGGTCCGGGCCACACTGAAGCGTGTGCCGCGCGAGGACGGCCTGGCGGGAGAGGTTCAGCGCGTGGTGGACAACGTGGTCATCTATCACCTGATGGCGCTGGCGGCCGACGACCAGGCACCCCCGCAGGCGCGCGCCGACGCCACCGAGTGGCTGGAGGGTCTTGGAGACTGGCTGCAGACGGACTTCCCGAGCGCGGCTCAGACTGCTCACGCCAGGCGGCTGGCCCGGGCGATCGAGAGGTTCCTGGAGGATCCGGCGAAGATCACCCTCCCCCGTCCTCTTACCGCGCCGCCCGGCCAGCCGATTTAGATTGTGGTTCGAGGCTGGAGCTTCAAAGAGGAATTAATGCCGAAGATCGTCCGCCATGGCGCTGTCGCCTTGCTTGCTCAGTAGCCGCCGAAGGCGACCGCGTTCCAGACGTTGGCCTTGCAAGAGTCCCTTAATCTTGAGCGAATTATGTGTCGCATCCGGCCCCCACTCCGAATTATCAGCGAAGAGCACGTAGTCTAACTTGAGGGTGGGCACGACTCCCTGCTCTGCACATCCGCTCACACTCTCGGTCCACGACTCCTCGGGCTGAAAACTGTTCTTTTGGGAGGGAGCCTGTCCCATTGCTGAAACGTGAGTCGATTTGCATCGACTTTCGCCGGTAGCAGTATCGACATAGTCCACTTCCACCGTAAATCCAATGATCGGCCTGGAACTCGCGTTAGTTAGTGTGAAGTCGATGCCGCCTCCGTCCTTGACTTGAACGTTCGTAATCGAAATCGGCTCCTGAGAAAATCCTGCCGATGCCGCAATCAACAGCAGGAACGTGAACCAGACAATGGTCTTCATCGTTTTCATTGAACACCTCCGTCAGCAAGCGGTGCACCAGAAGTTCTCTGAAACAAATCGCTGGGTGCACGAATTGTAATATGTGCAACTGAACTTCGGATACGTTGGGTGGCACTCACCTGTTAGGATCCTCAATGCAATCGATTGAGTCGCAGCAAGCGTACTGACCGCCAGAAGAACCACACTGGTAAGTTAAGACGTCTCCGCTGCTCGCCGCTTGGCAGTTCGATTCTTCGCATGACCAACACTCGGCGCTCGCTATCTCCGGGGCGCCGAAGAAATGGATGCCAGAAAGAACCACTGTCCCCGAAAGGCAGATGAGAAGAAAAATTCGTATCATTAGGTTGATTATCACCTCCAGCGCTAGGATAGCTCCCCCCCCCCAAAAAAACAACAATAATCTTCTGAAGTTCTAAAGTACTCGACAAAGTCTGCAATGCGGTATCGGATTTTGTCGAACCGTTCGACGGGCGATCGAGCGATTCCTGGGGGATCCGGCGAGTCACCCTCCCTTGTCCTCTTACCGCGCCGCCTGGCCAGCCGACTTAGCTGGTGGCTCCGAGGCTGGATCCATCTCCAGATCCGCCGGGCTCACCACCTGTCCGGCATCCCAGCCCTCCTGCTCGGCCGGCCGCGAGCGCGAGGTAAAGGCGAGCTGGAAACTGTCTTCGTGGCCGGGCTCCGGGATATCGCCGGACTTCTTAGGCGAGACCAGGGCGAGGTACTTGAGGATGGTGTAGACGTCGGCCTCGGTGGGCGTCATGAGGTCGACATCCTGCGTACGGAATCTTATCCGGCACTCCCTTTGGGAGGCGTGCCAGACGAGGAATGCGCAGCACTCGACGGCCCGCTCGAACCAGGTTTCCTGGCTCGGCGGCGCCACCAGGTCCAGGAAGATCTCGACCAGCGGGTCCTGCTCCTGGGCGAATTCGCGGACCTGGAGTTCGCCGGTGTGCGCGGTGGCGCGCCAGTCGACATGGCGGGCGCTCTCGAGGGGTTCGTATGGCCTGATGCGGTAGAAGTCGCTGCCACGACCCCGCTGGCGGGATTCGATATCGCCGTTCATTGCCGCCAGCAACTCCGAGAAGCCGGGCTGCGGCTCGAGCGATGGATAGACCAGAATATCCTGCCGCAGCGTGACCTTGATTCGTCGCTCGGTGAATCCGAACGGGAAGCTCGTGGAGAACTCGAAGCCGTTTTCGTGATAAGCGCCGCGTCGCCCGAATTCCACGGCGAGGATCTCCTGAACGTGTGACTTTGGGGGGATTGCCGGGAAGTACAGCCTGCTTTCGAGGACGCTTGGAGGCACGCCCATCAGTTGGATCGAAAAGGACGTCATACTCCGCTTGCGGTTGTGGACGACCACTTTGGCGGCTGTCTTGCGGCGGGCGGCGATGTGTTCGGGCAGGCTGAACTCGACCTGCAGGCCAGCCAGCGTGAGCCGGCTGACAAAGCCGGAGATGAGCAGGGTCGCCAGCATCATGGCGAACAGCAGGAAAAGGAGGTTGTTGGCCGAGACGAAAGCGGCCAGGGCGATGCCCATGATGGCCGCCGTGTACAGGAGCCCAGCCCGTGTAACCCGCTGTTTCATGCCGGTTTCGAGCATCGAATCGAGAGCGGCCCACCAGCTTCGAAGCATGTCGCCCTCATGGTGGCACAGGGGCCCTTGCGGGTACAATTGGGGCGTTAACTCAAGCCATGCAAACATCGATGTTTCTGTTCCTCTCCGCCGCACTGGCGCTGCTGACTGCCTGTGGTCCGCAGACGGCCTCCGATCATGGAGGCCACGAGCTGTTCAACGGCGAAAACCTCGAAGGGTGGGAGATGGTGGGCGCCGGGCGGTTCGTGGTCGAAGACGGTCTGATGAAGACGGTCGGCGGAATGGGTCTGCTATATTACGCGCCAGACAAGTTCGGCAACTGCTCGATCGAAGTGGAATTCAAGACCACCAGGGAAAACGACAACTCCGGAGTCGTCATTCGCATGCCCGAGCCGCCGCCGGATCCGTGGTACGGCGTTCACAACGGATACGAAGTGCAGATCCAGGGCGCCGGCGACGACTGGCACGCGACCGGATCGTTCTACTCGCTGGCCAAAGTGGACGCTCGGCCGCAGAGGCCGGCCGGCGAATGGAACGTGCTGCGCATCGAGCTGGACGGTCCAATCACGCGCAGCTACGTGAACGACGTCCAGGTGATGGAGTTCGATCCGTCGAAGCCGGTTCCGCCGCGGGAAGAGTGGTACGAACCGGTCCGCGGTCCGCGTCCGGATACCGGCTATATCGGCCTGCAGAACCACGACGCGGAATCGACGGTCTACTTTAAGCGCGTGACGGTGATTCCCACCCCTGACTGAGGCTTCAGTGTAACCAACGAACCAGGGCCGCAGGTGGAGCGGCCCTGGATTCGCAGAAGCTACGGCACGGCCGCGTCGATCTCTCCGATGACCGTGTTCAAGTCGTTGATCTTCTGCTGCAGATCAGGCGGGGGCTGCCGGCTGCCGAAGATGATGTGGAACCCGCCGGCGTTCACGATCAAGCCGGTATCCGGATCAGTGAGGTCTTCCAGCGGAACGCCGGCGACAAGATCGTCGAAGCCGTCTCCATTGAAGTCCCCAGCGGCGAAAACGTTGCCGAACCGGCTGGCTGCCGGGCGCGGTTCATTGGGCCACGGAAGCCCGACGAGGTCGGCCGCTTCCGGGTTCTCGACAATGCCGTTGTTGCCCTGAGTGAACAACTGCAGGTTCATCGTCGTGACTCCACCGATTGCGGCAAATGGACCCCGGAGTCCGGTGCCCGGCAGGATACGGATTGCTCCGGCCCCTGGCGATCCGTTCACCGTTTGTCCTGGGATGGCCTGCGCCAGGTCATCGAAGCCGTCGCCATTGAAGTCGCCCGCGGTCAATGCATACCCGGCGAGGTCATCCACCTGCGGCCCGTTCGACGCAGCCGCCAGCGGCGGGTCGCCTTCCGACAGGTGTTGGAAGCCCTCGTCCGTGATGCCGCCGGGAGAGCCGAACAGGATGTCGGTGATACCGGCATCCTCGCTGGCCGGGAAATCTTCGAACGGGATGCCGAAGACAATGTCGTCGTAGCCGTCGTTGTTGAAATCGCCGGCGGCCAGCGTCGAACCCAGTTGCGCACCTTCCTGGCCAGGGACTCTCTCCCAGGTGTCCTGGCTGCCAGCGTCAAGCCCTTCTCCGACGCTGCCGTGGATTTCGTGGACGCGTCCCGCGCCGGCTGTTCCATCCACTTCGGCCAGCGGAGCCCCAATCGCCAGATCGTAGTAGCCGTCGCTGTTGAAATCCGCGGATGTCAGGGACGCGCCGAGGATCGTGAGTGCGGTGGCATCGCCTTCGACATTATTGCTCTGGCTCCAAAACTGGTGGTTGAGGGCCGAGAGTCCCACGGTCATCGAGCCGTAGAGCACTATCACCGCGCCCGCATCATTGATGTCGGCGCCTTCGACATTGACGTCTTCGCCCGGGAGGCCGATGGCGAGGTCGTCGTAGGTATCACCGTTGAAGTCATTGGCGGTGAGAGCGTAACCGAAGCCGTCCTGGGCCTCCGCCTGGCCGGTAAGGTCGTCATTCCCTTGATCCCACAACTGGCTGTCCTCCGCGGTGAGGCCGGCAGCGCCGCCGAACGCCACGGTGACCTCGCCGGCCTGCATCTGAGCCCAGGGGGCCCCGATAGCGAGGTCGTCGTAGGAATCGCCGTTGAAGTCTCCAGCGGCCAGGGAGAAGCCGAAGGCTTCATTTGCTTCCGCTTCGCCGGCCAGATCCAGGCAGTTGGGCTGGCCGTCGCATGGGCCCTGGCCAAGCTGCTGGGTGCGGGATGGATCGAATCCCGTCTGGCTTCCGTAGAACACGACTACCTTGCCGGGTCGGTTCGGTGTGGGTGCGGCGAAGATATCCGCGGGCGCGCCGGTGGCCAAGTCATCGAAGCCATCGTTATCGAAGTCGCCGACGGCGAAGGCCCGTCCGAAGGTGTCATGCGTGGCGGGCGCGCCGGGAACGCCGGGGCTGGCCAGCGTGACGAAGACGTTGCCGTCCCTAATAAGTTGGGCGGAAGCCGGAGCTACGGTCAGGACCAGGCACACCACGGCGATGCTCAGCGTCTTCAGCCAGCGAAGCGTTGATGATCGAGAGATTGGTTGGCTCATGCGGTTCTCCTCGAGTACATGCTCGAATTCCTCGAATCCGGACCTAGGGCGCCGGCGCAGGTACCGGACCGTATACCGGTTGGGTGGAAAACGCCTCCGCCAGGAATGTGAAGCCCACGCCCGCGAGCGCCTGACCGGTGACCTCGATCAGGGTCTCGCGGCCCGCCGCGCACGGAAGGAAGTCCGGGGCTCCAATCAAGAACGCCAGAGCTTCGCCGACCTCGGTCTTTCGGTTGGCGGTGCATAATTCCACGCCGGTGGAACTCAGGGCGCGGAAGTCGACGTCGCCGCCGGCCACTGAGACAACGGCCAGTGTTGCCGTGGAGCCCGCATTCAGGGCGGGCACGAAGAACTTCTCCTGGACGCTGGTCGACAGGGGCACGGAGGCCGAGAACAGCGGCCGGAGCGATCCGTCGGGCCGG
>CAYLSS010000095.1:7048-8894 GCA_964385765.1 uncultured Solibacteraceae bacterium | reverse complement strand
GAAGCGGGATCGTTATTCCCAGCCAACTCGGAAACGGCCTCTATTTCGACGATGTGCTCGTCACCGACCTGTGCCCTCCCGGCAACTGCAACCTGCCATCGGTCTTTGAGAGCCTCGGGGAGTGTATCTCAACCAGCATTAACGAAAACTGCTCCGGCCTCACCGGACGGAACAGAGCCCAGTGCAACCATCAGCAGCAGGACTTCTGCTTCGACCTTTTCAAATGAAGCCGGTTTGGGATGATGGGAATTGTGCCGCTCCGCAGTAAGCACATGGCACGGTTCGGTCGGTCCCCGCGGCTGACATATTGGTAGAAGAGTTCGCGGCGCTCCTTAACGCGGAAGCCAGGGGGGTCAAAGTTCGGACCGCGCCACCTCAGAAAAGAAACCTGTGGCGCGCTCCCGGCCATACGTTGTAGTACGTTCGGTGTCCGAGTCGATGGATGAGGATGGCCAGCCCTCTCCGGGGTCTGAGGACCGCGGCCCCGTCTGTGCCGCTCCCGTTTCTTCATTTCGTCATACAATAGCCACGGCTCAATACACCGAAACCGGAGACACCATGACTGACAAACTCCTCCGCCGCAAGCTCTTTCCGGCAGCAGCCGCCGCGCTCGTCGTACCACGACATGTGCTTGGCGGCCAGGGCTACACCGCTCCCAGTGACAAGCTGAACGTCGCCGGGGTCGGCATTGGAGGGAACATCTGCCGGGCCCACTTTCGCGGCCTTGTGCCCGCCGGCGCCGGCTGCAACATCGTGGCGTTGTGCGACGTGGACGAACGCTATTCGGTCCCCACCTACGAAACTTATCCCGACGCCCGCCGGTATATCGACTTCCGCGGGATGTTCGAGAAAGAGCGCAAGAACTTCGACGGTGTCTACATCGCCACACCGGACCACAACCATGCCATCGTGGCAATGGCGGCTTTGCAGCTCGGCAAGCATGTGCTCTGTGTCAAGCCGCTGGCCCGCACGGTTCACGAATGCCGAACGCTCGCGAAGGCGGCGCGCGAGGCGGGGGTCGCGACGCAGGTCACCGCAAGTTCGAGGGTTTCCGAGCAATCTATGCGTCTGTACGAGATGATCTGGAGCGGTGCGATCGGGCCGGTGCGCGAGGTCCACGCCTGGTGCAACCGGCCGCTCTGGCCGCAGGGAGTCGCTCGCCCGAAGAAGACTCCTCCCATTCCGGACGGCCTCCATTGGGACCTGTGGCTCGGTCCGGCGCCGGAGCGTCCCTATCATCCGGCGTATCATCCGTGGATCTGGCGCGGCTGGTGGGATTTCGGTACCGGATCGCTGGGCGACATGGGATGTCATTTCTTCAACTCGATGTTCAAGACCCTGAAGATCGGCCAGCCGTCGCGAGTGCAGGCGGTCTCCACCGCCCACCACCTGCGTCCCGAGTTCGACTATCCGACCGGGAAGAAGAAGATCCGCAAGGCGCACTTCCCGGAGACGGCCCCCGCTGCCGCGATTCTGACGTGGGACTTCCCGGCGCGGGAAGACATGCCGCCCGTGCGCGTCCGCTGGTATGACGGTGGGCTGAAGCCTCCCGTGCCCGACGAACTGGGTCCCGACGCCGAGTTACCGGACAACGGAATCCTCTACATCGGCGACAAGGGCAAGATAATGAGCGAAGGCACCAGCGGTGGAGCTTTGATTCCCGAGTCCCGGGCAAAGGCCTACGGCGAACCGCCCAAGACGCTGAAACGGAACCCCTGGGCGGAGGCGAACAACATCATCCAGGAGGAGTGGGTGGCCGCCTGCAAAGGGGGTCCGGCTCCGAGCTGCAACTTCGAGGTGGCGGCGCACCTGACTGAGGTCGCGCTGCTGGGAAACATCGCCACTC
>CAYLSS010000095.1:6405-7038 GCA_964385765.1 uncultured Solibacteraceae bacterium | reverse complement strand
GGCGAGCAGTTGGTTTGGAACGGCAACCGGTTCACGAATTCTGAAAGAGCCAATTCTTCTTTGAGCGAACCGTACCGACCCGGCTGGAGACTCTGACCGGGCCGGACACGGACGAAAATGAGTCTTGCGATGACGGCAGACTCGCTCGATCAGAGCGCGTTAGCCCATCCGGTGTGACCGTGCACCGGGAAGTGGGAGTCGAAGTCCGGCAAACGCCCCGGGATAGGGGTCGCGAGTCGAGATCAACCGGCGACGGCTTCTTCCTGCTGAAGTTCGGCCGTGTCCGCGGACGGGCCGTAGATTCCCGGGACCTTGCCGCCCATCGCCCGCAGATAGGCGCTGAGCTGGCCTCGATGGTGGACCGAATGCTTAATCGTCATGGCGAGGAAGTTGACTGCCGGGGCCTGCATCATTCCAAACAAGTCGATCACGACGGCCAACTGCTCGCCGGACATGGCGCGTACGCGATCCAAAGCGACCGGGACCTTTTCCTTGTACCGGTCCACCGCACCGGCCGGTTTCATGATGCCGCACGCGTCGGAATCATCGGGCGGAGGCGTGAACTCGCCGTTCGCAACACAGTTCAGCAGCCACTCGTCTTCCAGAGTGATGTGCCGGATTAGCCCGAGGGCG
>CAYLSS010000095.1:0-6395 GCA_964385765.1 uncultured Solibacteraceae bacterium | reverse complement strand
GTCTTGGACTTGGAGTCCGGCCGGTAGTTTAGATGATCGTCGGGCACCGCCTCGAAGACATGCAGGGTGGTCTGCATTTCATTCTCGAGATCGGCGATCAGGAAATCAGCCACAGCTTTCGCTTCATTGGCATTCATAGAGTGCTCCTTTTCCTACTGCAATCCGCGTGTTTCCGGTGAAGGCGGAAACGCGATGCGAGCCGGGAGAAATGAATCATCCACCCCTCAAGCGGCAGTTCGGGCCGCGGCACACCTTTTCTTGCAGATTGGGGGGAAAACATCCGCGCCTTCATGGTCAGCTTGTCGATGATCTCGTCAGTGCAGGATGAACTGACCTGTCATTCCCAGTATCCAGCTTCGGTTCATTGTACAGCAGCGTCAGCTCCGGCGGAGCACTTAGAGTCCAAAAAGCGTCCGGCTGGCCGCGGAATGGACAAAAAACGGCGCTCCGCCGGATCCTGAGCCGTAGCACAACCCCGGCGATCATGCTTCCCGGGCAGGACACTCGCACGCGGTTAGATCAGACCTGCGGTTCGGGTTCGGCGCCCGGACCTTCCTTCCCGCAGAACCACGGGTACAGAAGCGGCAGCAAGAACAGGGTCAGGCAGGTCGAAGTGATCAGGCCGCCAATCACGACCGTCGCAAGCGGACGCTGCACCTCCGCCCCTGCGCTGGTGGCCGTGGCCATCGGTATAAAGCCCAGGCTGGCGACGAGCGCTGTCATGAGCACCGGACGCAGGCGGACCGCGGCGCCGTCGAGAATCGCCCTGTCGCAGGGGGCGCCGTCCTGGCGCATCCGGTTGATGGAGGTAACCAGAACAATGCCATTCAGCACGGCGACGCCAAAGAGGGCAATGAACCCGATGGACGCCGACAGGTTGAGGTTGATACCTCGCAGCCACAGTGCCGCGATACCGCCGACCATCGCGAAGGGAATGTTCAGCAGGATGAGCAGCGCGTGCTTCACCGAGTCGAAGGTCGCGAACAGCAGGCCGAAGATGATCAGCACCGAGGCCGGGACCACGACCATCAATCGCCGCGTTGCGCGCTCCTGATTCTCGAATTGGCCACCCCAATCGATGGTGTAGCCGGGCGGGAGTTCGAGCTGGGCGTCGATGATCGGCTGAGCTTCGGCGACAAAGCCGCCGAGATCGCGCCCGCGGACGTTGGCCTGAACGATGATCCGGCGTTGACCGGACTCGCGGGTGATCACCTCCGGGCCCCGAGCTACGGCGATGCGGGCGAGTTGTCCGAGGCGTACCTGCTCGCCTCCCGGCGCGGGAACCAGCAGGCCGCGGATCGAGTCGAGGTCCTGCCGGTAGACTTCCGGAAGGCGCAGCACGATATCGAAGCGTCTCTGGCCGTCGACTATCTCGGAGACGGGGATACCTCCGATGACCGCATCGATGGTTTCACGGACGTCGGAGACATTCAGGCCATAGCGCGCGAGCGCCTGGCGATCCACGTCGACACGGAGTTCGGCCACGCCGGAGACGATCTCCATCTGCGGATCGGCGGCGCCCGGAACCCGGGCGATGATACGCAAAGCTCGTTCAGCAAGCTCCTCGAGCACCGCCTGGTCCTCGCCAAAGATCTTCACCGCGACATCCGCCTTCACGCCGGAGACGACCTCGTCGAGCCGCATCGCCATGGGCTGGGTAAAGTTGGCCGCCACTCCGGCAACACCGTCCAGATGTTCGGAGAGCGCCTCGATCAGTTCTTCTTTGGTTTTGAAGCGCTCCCACTCGTCGTACGGATGAAGCAAGACATAGACGTCACCTTGGTAGATTCCCATCGCCTCGGTCGCCAGATCGGGACGGCCGATCTTTGTCACAACACCCCTGACCTCGGGGAAGTCGAGCACCGTCTTCTCGACGCGGGTGCTGATCTCGACCGATTCGGTCAGCGATATACCGGGGAGCTTCCGCGTCTCGATCAAAATGGAGCCTTCATCCAGGCGCGGCATGAACTCCGTGCCGATGAAGGCGAGCGAACCGATGGCGACCGCCAACACAATGACTGACGCCACGATTGTGGAGATGCGAAAGCGCAGCAGCAGGCGCAAGAACCGCACATAGGCCTCGCGAACATGGGCAAACCACTTCTCGCCCCTCTCGGTGACCCGGCCGCGGAATACGAAGCTGGCGGCGGTCGGGACAACGGTCAGGGCCAGAATGAGCGCCCCGACAAGCGCCGATACCACTGTGATCGCCATCGGACGGAACATGCGTCCTTCGAGGCCGTGCAGGAAAAGAATCGGCAAGTAAACGGCGATGATGATCGCGACGCCGAAGGTGATGGGGCGCGCCACCTCATGCGCGGCCTGCCGGATGCGCTCGCGTGGATCGGCGGGCTGGCCATCGTCGTTCATCCTCAGGCGCCGCACCGAGTTCTCCATCATGACCACGGCGCCGTCGACGATCATGCCGAAGTCAATCGCGCCCAGACTCATGAGGTTCGCCGAGATGCCGAACAGCCGCATACCGATGAAGCCGACCAGCATGGAAAGCGGTATGATCGCGGCGACGATGAGCGCGGCTCGGACATTGCCCAGAAACAGGAGCAACACGAGGATCACCAGTAGCCCGCCCTCGAAGAGGTTGTCGCGGACAGTGTGTATGGTCGAGTCGATAACCTCGGACTGGTCATAGAAAGGCAGGATCCGTACACCCTCGGGCAAACTGAGCGCGCGAAGGCGCTCCTTGACCCGCTCGATGACGCGCTTGCCGTTCTCGCCCTTCAGCATGATGGCCATCCCGGAGACGGTTTCGCCCTTGCCGTCCCGGGTGACCGCACCCTGCCGCGGCATGGGTCCGAGTCGAACATCCGCCACGTCCTCGAGCAGCACCGGAGTACCGGCTCGTGACAGCACGACAATCTGCTCCAGGTCCGCGATTCCGCCGGCCCGGCCAAGGCCGCGGACCGTGTACTGCTCGGCCCCGTGCTCGATGAAGCCGCCGCCGAAATTCGCGTTGTTCTCCCGAATGCGCTCGTAGATATCGCGCAGCGTCAGGTTGTAGCGGCGCAGCTTTACCGGATCCACCTCGATGTGAAACTGCTTTGTCTCACCGCCCCACGTGTTGACTTCGTTGATGCCCGGCACTGTACGGAGCTGGTTTTTGATCTGCCATTCATGGATCGTCTTCAGTTCCATCGATGCATAACCATCTCCCTCGACGGTGTATTGGTAGATCTCGCCGAACGCGGTCGCCACCGGCCCGAGAGTCGGCTCCAGGCCTTCGGGGATGCGGCTCTTCACCTCCTGCAATCGCTCATTGACGATCTGGCGGGCGAAGTAAGTCTCGACGGAGTCTTCGAAAACCACCGTGACCATGGACAATCCGAGCTTCGAGACCGACCAGATGTCGAGCGTGCGCGGCAGTCCCATGAGCGCGGTCTCGATTGGGAACGTCACGAGCATCTCGACCTCGGACGGCGCCATCGCCGGACAGTCAGTGACTATGACGACCTGGTTGTTCGTCAGGTCAGGGAAAGCGTCGATCGGCAGGCCATAGAAAGAGAAGATGCCGAGGGCGATCAATCCGACGAGCCCGATGAGTACGAAGAGTCGATGCCGCAGATGGAAGTCGATGAAGCGATTCAGCAAGGCTACTCCTCGGCCAGGGTGGATTTCAGCAACTGGGACTTCAGCAAGAAGCTCCCCCGGACCGCGACCCGGTCACCAGCGTCGAGACCACTTGCGACCTCCACGAGGCCATTCGCACCCGGCTCGGTCACGACAGCCCGAACGGTGAATTTGTTCGGCTCCGTTTCGACGAAGACACCGGGCTGTCCTTCGATCTCCTGGACGGCCGTCTCCGGAACATAGATCGCTTCTCGCGTGCCCCCGACCTCGATCTCGGCGGTGGCGTACATCTCGGGCTTGAGCCGTCCGCCGCGATTCGGCAGTTCGACGCGAGCCATAATGGTGCGAGTAGTGGGGTTGAGTTCCGAGCCGATCATCGACAGCCGTCCGGGAAATGCGCGGTCCGGATAGGCCTGGACAAAGACTCGCACGGCGGCGCCAACCCGCAGCTTCGAGAGATCCTCCTCGCTCACATTGGCGATCATCCAGAGGAGGCTGAGGTCAGTGATCACGAGCAGGTCGCCGGTGGACTCGACCATGGTACCGGTGGTGATGTTTCGTTGGAGTAGCGTGCCGTCGGCGGGGGCGAGGATGGGAACCAGGTCATAGTCATCGCCCTCCGGATCATGGTCGTGAGGAGGAACTTCCGCGGGGACCCGCAGGAACTCCTCCAGGTGGACCCGCGTGCGCTCGAGTTCGACCTCACCGTTGCGGAGGGCGGTCTCGGCGTTGCGCAGTTCGGTCTCGGCCTGTTCCACCTGCTGGAGAGAGGCGGCCTTGAGATCGTAGAGTCGCTGCGTTCGATCACGGACACTGCGAGCGTAGGCGAGTTGCGCTTTGAGCCGGTCCAACTCGGCTACGGCCCGGCGATACTGGGCGCGGGACTCGTGTGTGTCATGGCTGTGCATCTGCGCCAGAATCTGACCCTGCTCAATACGGTCGCCGATATTGGCTTTGATGGTAACGATGCGGCCGTCGGTGACCGCGCCCACGCGCCAGGTGGCTTCCTCGTTGATGGTGATTCTTCCAGTGGCCCGGATCGTCTCCGGAAGGGGCCACACGCGCACTGCCTCCACCTCAATTCCCGCCTCGCGCCGTGCCTGCTCGTTGAGGGCCACGACGCTGGGAGCCGTCTCGAAGCCGGGCGACGGCTCGGCGGCCACGGTCTCGGGCGCACGCCCTCCGACAATCTCCTCGCCACAGCTCGCCAAAACGACCAGTGCGGCTACAAGCAGACCGGTCTTCAAGATGTTCATGGAATGACTCCCATCGCGGTATCCAACTCCACCCGGCTCTGCCGGAATTCGGCGAGAGCCTGATGGTACAAAGTCTCCGTCTCGATGCGGAGGCGCTGGGCGTCGACCAGCCGAAGCAGGTCCGAACCTCCCTCCCGATAGGCGGCCTCGGCAATCTCGGCGGACTGGGCAGCCCGCGCGAGCATGGGTGTAAGCGAGTCGAGAATCTGTGTCCGGCGGACCTCGTAGTTGCGCTCCGCGGCGGCGACCTCGGCACGCACCATGGCGGCTGTCGAGTCCATCATTGCCTGGGCGCGGCCGATGCGGGCGACCGCGGCGTCTCGGCTGCCCTGATTGCGGTTCCGGAGCGGCAATGGGACCGAAACTCCCGCCACCAGGGAATCGAATCCGCCCGAGCGTTTGTACCCGCCCAGCGCGGTTAGCGTTGGCCGCCAGTTCGCCCTGGTCAGTTCCAGTCCGGCCCTGGCCTGTTCCACCGCCAACCGGACAAGCTGCATCTCAGTGCGTTGCGCAAGCGCCCGTTGCGCATCGGCTTCCATGGATTCCGGGCCAGGGCGAGCGGGCGGATCCAGAGCGACACCGGCAGGAGGCTCGACGAGGCCCATCTCCTGCCACAGACCGATTCTCCTCCTGTCCGCCTCCAGGCCGGCGTTGTGAGCCGCCAGCTTCAGCCGCTCGCTTTCCAGTCGGATGCGAAGCAGATCGGCTTCCGCCATCGCCCCTTCCTGGACACGGACGCGATGGTATTCGACAATCTGCTGGAAAGCTTCCACGTTCTGGTTCAGCAGTTCCCGGATGCGCTGTGCTCCGGCGGCCTGCCAGTAGGCGAGGCCCACACGTCCAGCGATCTGCTTGCGAGCCAATTCAAGTTCGAGCTCTGCCCGCTTAATGTCCAGGGCAGCAACTTCGACTCTTCGCCGGCGTTTTCCACCGGTCTCGATAGGTTGCTGGATGAAGGCGAATGTATCGGTGAAACTCCAATACGTAGCGCCGCCCGGGATCGGGCGAATGTTCTCCTGCTGGAAGGTGAACGTTGGATCGGGCGCAAAGCCCGCCTGCCTTCGGTCCCCTGAGGCGACAGCGATATCGCGCGCGGCCGCCTCAATCAATGGATGAGTGTCCAAGGCCTTTTGAACTGCTTCCCGCAGCGTCAGCGTCTCTTGGGAAAACGCCCCTTTAGCAAGAAAGAGCAACATCAATACAAAAATCGAAGGATGATTCATCGGCTCCGCTTGATCAAACTAACAATGCACCCGGGATGCCAAAGTCCAACTGGTGGATGCCAAAAGCCCTTGGACCCGCGCGGCACGCAGCTTTTGCACAGAGCGATCCGCTCGAGCCCCGAACTTGCGCGGTTGGCTCAGAGCGTCCGTACCATTTGCGCGTTCGACAATCTCTATTGTTTCATATAGATCGATCTGGACGGTGGGCTACAGCACCGCAGGGTGTAATGTTAAGAGCCCTGGCGTACTTCAACGATATTTGCACCATCTTGAACCACCCCCTGGACCTCTGGACTCAAGCGGAGGGATGATACACTCAATCCCGTCATGG
>CAYLSS010000094.1:0-8896 GCA_964385765.1 uncultured Solibacteraceae bacterium | reverse complement strand
CGACGGCGGTGCTGCTCAGCGCAACGGCGGCGCCAAGAACCAGTGCTTCGGGGGTCTCCAGACCGTACGCTCGCCCGAGCCCGCTGAAAAGGGCCATGGTAAAGACGACCTGCAGCGCTCCGCCGCCGGCGGCGATGGCCCCGAGTGATCGCAGCCGGCTCCAGGAGAACTCGAGCCCGATCGTGAATAGAAGAAGCGCCACTCCAAGTTCGGCGATGATCTCGATTCCCTCGCCCCCCTTGACAATGGACAAACCGGCCGGACCAAGCAGGATCCCGGCGATCAGGTACCCGACGATCGCATTCTGTCTGAGGCGTCCGAACAGGATCCCGACGAGCAGAGATGCCCCGAGTAGAACGACGATGTCAAAAAGCAGCGACCAACCCACGTCTTCGTGATCATCGCACACGGCCGGGCCGTGGCGCGTTGGTTCGAGGTGATATACAATGCCGGCACCGAATGGGAGGTTGATCGATGAAGCTGCTGTCGAATAATGGCGCGGGGCATACCCGCCGCCGCATTCTGAAATCAGCGCTGGCCATGGGATGCGCTAGTCTGCCGGGGGTTCGCCGGGCCGAGGCGGCGGCGCCCCGAGATCTTGAAATCACCGGGGTCGATGTCCGGGTCACGAACCCGGATCAGAAGCCGATGGGGAACTTCGTGCTCGTGAAGATCACGACAAACCAGGACGGGCTCTACGGCTGGGGCGACGCCACTTGCACCGGCAGCGAACTGGGAGTGGCGAAGTTCCTGGAGGAACATCTGGCGCCGGCGCTGATCGGGCGCAACCCGATGCGAATCGAGAATATCTGGAAGACGCTGTTTTTCCTGCCCTACTACCGTTCGGGTTCGGTCCACCTTTCGGCAATCAGCGGCGTGGACATGGCGCTTTGGGACATTAAGGGGAAAGTCGCCGACCTGCCGCTATATGAGCTGCTCGGAGGCAAGGTGCGTACGGAGTTACTCACTTATAAGAGTGCCGGCGGTGGCAGCTTCGAGGAGGTGGAAGAAGGCGTCCGGAAGCTGATGGAGATCGGCTACAAGGTGATCAAGGTGCAGATTCTGCCTCCAGGAGCCGACGCAGGCTACGCGGTTCCGTCATCGCCCGAGGTCCGGCGCCGCACTGAGGAGGCGTACAAACGCGGGGTTCCGCCGCACCAGCAATGGGAGCCGGAGCCATATGTACGCACGCTGCCGAAGCTGCTGGAGCACCTGCGCAAGACAGTCGGCGAGGAGATCGGACTACTCCATGACGTTCACGAGCGGATCACGCCGAGCCAGGCGATCCGGCTGGCGAAGGCGGTGGAGCCTTATGGCTTATTCTACTTCGAAGATCCGCTGCGCCCCGAGCATCTCGATACGTTCCGCATCATCCGCCAACAGTGCTCGACCCCGATTTCGATGGGAGAAATCTACACCGGGCAATGGGAAGGACTGTCTCTCATCACCGAGCACCTGATCGACTATGTACGTCATGACCTGGCGCATGTCGGCGGCGTAACCACGGCCAAGAAGGTGGCCACGCTATGCGAGCCTTACGGCATACTGACCGCGTGGCACGGTCCGGGCAACATCTCGCCCATTACACACATGGTGAACTGTCATGTAAGCTATTCGGTTCCGAACTTCGGCATTCAGGAGTTTGCCGTTGGCTGGGACGAGGGGGTGGACGAGGTCTTCTCGGCTAAACCCGTTTATCAGGACGGTGCAGTGACCATACACGGCGAAGCGGGGCTGGGCATCGAGGTCAACGAAAAGATAGCCCGGCAGCGCCCCTATATTCGCCGCCTCCGTCCGACCATCCGTCGGGCGGATGATACGCCGTGGCCGTACTGACTCAGGGATCGATTCATGACTGGGGCTCTACGACGCCGCCTTCCAGAGAAGGACTGCCAATGCAGCGGCAAAGCCTGCCAGCGCCTTGTATTCCTTGTTGCTTCGGTACAGCTCCCAGGCGAACGCGCCGCGTTCGACCGGAGATAGCCGGGGGCGAAGGAGCGGCACACGGTCGGCATAAGCGTCAAACTCCGGGAACAGGTCGCGCAGGTGTTTTTCTTCCTCTTGAATAACGGGCAGGTAGACAAGCAGGAAGACGGCCGCAAAGAGCAGCGCCAGCAACCATTCCCGCGAAGCGATCGCCACACCTGCAGCAACCAGCAACGTTCCGGCGTAGAGGGGGTTTCGCATGTAACCGTAGGGTCCCGTGTTCACCAGCCGCTGATTCTTTGCCAGGTGCCCTGCTGCCCATCCGCGGAGCAGCAAGCCGAGCACGGAGACCGGCAATCCGGCGGCCAGCGACGCAAACGTCGGATCCGAGAGCCAAAGAAACACGACGGCGAGCAGAAAGCCGCTCGGAACCCGAAGCCTGGCGACCGTATCTGCATAAGGTTTCGGAAACAGGTAGCGCGGCACTAGGCGGCGCCTCCCGCTCGGGCCGCTGTGGCCTCGAGTCGCCGGCAGAGCGCATCGCAAACCTCTTCCGGAGTGACCCTCCACATACACTCTTCGAGGTGCTCGCGGCGCTTGTAAGTAGTCTTCGCAGAGACGTGGCGCAGCACCGTGAAGCTCCCGCTGTAAGGTCCGTTCCGTTCGGGATTCGTTGGACCGAAGATAGCAACCCCTGGTTTTTCGAGAGCTGCCGCGAGATGAAGCGGGCCGCTGTCGATGCCGATTACCGCCCTTGCCCGTCGGGTCGCGTCGATGAGTCCTTCGATGCCGGACGTATGCGGCCGGCAGCCTGTAAACGACGCAACCGAACCGGCCTCCTGCGGTGGGCCATTGATCACCAGCGGCAGGCCGAGGCGCGCCCCCAGCAACTCGGCGAACCGCACGTAGTGAGCCCGCGGCCATTGCTTGGAACGCCATCCCGCGAATGGCGAAGCGAGGACGAAGTCCTCTCGCGGCAGCCGGCCTTCCGGGATGCCCTGCGGAAGAGGAAATGCGCGCACGACGTTTGCCGAGCCCGCCGCCATCGCCAGCTCTATGTTCTGATCAACAATGTGGGCCTGGCGGCACAGCGTCTGGTGGGAATAGACGAGCGCCGCCAGTCTTTCCCGCACCTGGGTCCTGTGGAAACCGTGGATTTGCTCCGGTTTCGCCACTGACGCCAGCAGGGCGGATTTGATCAGTCCCTGAAAGTCGACCACCAGATCGAAACTCGCATTCCGGAGTTGGTTCCAGACACGCCACAGGGCTCCCAGTTTTCTCCGGTCAAAGAGGATCACTTCGTCCAGGTAGGGATTACCGGCCAGCAGCGGCGCCCATTTGGGATCCACCACCCAGGCCAGGTGGCAACCCGGGAAACTGTGCTTGAGAGAAGCGACAGCGGGAAGGGTATGGATCACATCGCCCATCGAGCCAAGACGGACGGCCAGGATTCGACTCACCTTCGTCATCTCTGAATCGACTGCAACAACGGCGCTTCAGGTGCGTTGTCGCGCCTGAACCCGGCGCACCAAATCCCCAGCACGCTCGGCGTCCGCTCCTTGTTCGGCCACGAGTCTCTGCGGTGGTACAAGCCGCAGCACGTCCCGCAGCGCATCCGGCGCAACTTCGACCGCGCATTCCACCATTCGCAGCGCGGCAACCAATTCCGTTCGGGCCGGCGCCGGCAGGATTGGCCGGGCCGGCGAGGTCACCAGGGCGATCAGTCGCGCGTTCCTGGCGATCTCGGCCAGACGACGCGCATGGACCGCCAACAGCGGATCGAAGTAGCCGACAACCACATGCCCGTTTGGGTTGCCCGCCAGCCGCCCGCGCAAAAGCGCTTCATCATCCGGCCAGCGAAGGATTTTCGTTCTGGTGTCCACGTCCTGCCCGCCCTATTATACGAGCGACAATGGGGAAAGTGCTTCGGATCTCGATTGTCGTCATCTGCGTCCTGCTGGCATCGTGCGCCTTGCGACGCGCCGTGGTTGAGCCGCCCTCCGCGCGCCAGGAGACGATCGCCGCCATCAAGCGCGTCGAGCAGGAGGTGGGATTCGAAAGCACGGGCAACTTTCACGGCGCCGATGCCAGGCGCGACGCGTTTTACCGATGCTATTTCACCGGCAAGCTGAAGCTTCCGTCATCCTACGAGGATTTGCGCATCAAGGAGGGTACGGCGTCCGGCTGCGAGGTGGACGAATCCGAATACGATCTGTTCTTCTACAAAATCGAGGCCGTTGCAGGCGCCGATGTGGGCGTGACCGAGGCTCTCGAAGAGACAACGGTGGAGCGGTTGGCCGTTGTGGTTGCTCATGAGGACTTCCACGAGGATCCGCAAGTCCAGCGGCTCCCGACCCGGATCGGCGAGGCTGCAACCACGCTCGTCGGCTTCCTGACCGCGGCGCGCTTCGCGGCCAAGGAGTACGGCGAGAGTTCGGCTGAGTTCCGGAATCTCGACCGTGAAGCGGACTTGTATCTGCGCAAGGCTCTCCTGGTAAACAGCTATCATCACCGGCTCTCGGAACTCTTCGAAGCAGTGCGCAAGGAGGCGATCGGGCGTCCGGAAGCGCTTGATCGGAAGCAGGCGCTCTACGATGAAATGCAGAACACTTGTGAAGAGATTGAGCCTGAACCGACATCCTTTAACAAATGGCTCGCGGCGAACAACAATGCCGGACTGGGCTTCGAGATGACGTATACGGCATACTATCCGCTGGCCTACAAGCTGCACGAGTCGGGCGGGGGCAACCTCCATCAGACGATCACGGTTCTGCGACAGGCTGGTGAGTTCGGGACATCTTCCGAGGAGAAGACGGTGCGGTTTCTCGAACAGCGGGTCGAAAACGCAATCGCCATCCGGACACAGTGAAACGATCGCACACCACCGACCGCCATGATCGCACCCATGAACGACCGCACGTTCATCGTGGTTCCAGTCATCCACAACGCCAGCGTCACACCCGTCGTCACCGACGGTACGGCCAAGATCAACACCATCGCCACGCGCACGGACTGGAAGTACGCCGCCAGCAAAAGGAATACGGCGATGATGGACACTAGCAGCCCCAATATGCGTAGCCGTGCTCGCCGAGTTCCTCCATCATCCACAGGCCATAGCTTTCTCCCACTTCGCCGTGGTGCGGGGTGTGGAGCACGATGAAATCGACGCCGTGCTGTTTCGTTTTTTGATATCAGATTACGATATCGACTCTTCGGCATGAGCGCAAATATGCGCGGCCACCTCGGTGACTTCGGGCTCCGTATACTGAATGTCAGGAAGCAATCTGAAATGCAAGGCTGCCGGACGGCACGAATCGGAATCGGGGTTCTGTTGCTCGCAGCGTGCGCTTGCGCTCAAGAGTGGACCCTCGGAGCTCCGGCGCCCAGCGTGGAAGGAACAGGCCGCATTGTCGTGACCCTGACAAGCGAAGATATCTCGCCGGGCATCAAGGCCGGAGTCGAGCGACTCGGAGCCCAAGGCGTACAGGTCTTCAGGAGACCGGCGAAAGAGGCCCGGGCGTATCTTGTGGATGAGACGGGTGTCGTCCGCCGTCGCGGCGAGATTCCATCCACGGCTGAAGAGCTGGTGGACTTCGTCACCGAGTGGGTAGCGGGCCGGGCGATCTTCCGGAATCGTTGCGCCCGCTGCCACGGCGAAGACGGAATGGACACCGGTTACCCATTCATCCGCCAACTTGGGGGAATTGGCAGCCGCTGGACGCAGGATCAGATTCGGGCGATGCTGAATCCTGCCGGATCGCATCCGGTGCTGGTTCGCGGAGATCAGTACTCGACCGAGGATTTCGAGGCCCTGATCATTTTCCTGGCTGGACTATAAGCGGCCTTGCCATCGCAGAGACGCCTCCGTTCGGCTCCAGCAACGGAGTTGATTAGGCAGGCGGGCAAGATAGCCGATCGCATGAACTCGTCAGGACGAATGCTATAATCCCCCCGGAAACCACCTATGATGACCCCTCCGGCCCTCAAGGATCAGACAGCGAATAGCGCTGAGTCACTTTACCGGGCCCTATTGCTGCCTCGCGTCATCGAAGAACGGATGCTGCTCCTGCTTCGCCAGGGGCGGCTATCGAAGTGGTTCAGCGGGTATGGACAAGAAGCCGTATCTGTCGGCGCGGCGCTGGTCTTGCGCGCCGACGACCACATCCTGCCGACCCACCGCAATCTCGGCATCTGGACGACGCGCGGAGTCGAGCTGCGACCGTTGTTCTGCCAGCTCATGGGGCGCCAGGGCGGGTTCACGAGAGGCCGTGATCGGACGTTTCACTTCGGGCTTCCGGCAAAAAGCATAGTCGGAATGATCTCGCACATGGCGGCGATGCTGCCCGTGGCCTGTGGGCTCGGACTGGCGGCGCAACTCTCGCGGCTGGACTCAGTGGCGCTCGCCTTCGCGGGCGATGGCGCGACTCGCGAAGGTGATTATCACGAAGCACTCAATTTGGCCGCCGTCTGGAAGCTGCCGGTCATATTCCTGGTCGAGAACAACGGATACGGGCTATCGACGCCGACCGCAGAGGCACTCGGCAACGTAGAGATCCACGAAGCCGCTGCCGGCTATGGGATAACGGGCGAGGCCTTCGACGGCAACAATCTGCATGCGGTGATGGACGCTGTCCAGAGGGCCGCTGGCCGGGCACGCGAGGGCGGAGGACCGACATTGCTAGAGGCCAAGACTTTCCGGATGCGCGGCCACGAGGAGGCATCGGGAACCAGGTACGTCCCGCCGGAACTGATCGAGGAATGGGCGCGGAAGGATCCGATCGAGCGATTCACACGATGGCTGCACGACGAGGAAGCTATTGCGCCCGCGGCCATGGAGGAGATCCGCCGGGAACTGGAAGCCGAGGTAACCGCTGCTACCGAGTACGCGCTCGCCCAGCCGCCGGTCGCAAGTACGCTCGAAGCCGAACTTGCCGATGTATTTGCCCCGTCCCCAACGATCGTGCTCGAGCCCGCCGCCGCTGGGAGGACAGAGCGCCGGTTCGTCGATGCCATCAGCGACGGCCTGCGCCAGGCCATGGAACGCGACGATCGGGTGCTGATCCTGGGCCAGGATGTTGCCGGCTACGGAGGCGTCTTCAAGGTTACGCAGGGCTTCCTGGAACAATTCGGAGCCAAACGAGTACGCAACACCCCGATTATCGAAAGCGGCGCCGTCGGTGCGGCCCTCGGGCTGGCGATCGCAGGCTACAAACCGGTCATCGAGATTCAGTACGCCGATTTCATCGCCTGCGCTCACAACCAGATCGTGAACAACCTGGCGACCACTCACTATCGCTGGGGAGCGCCGGTGAACCTTACCCTGCGAGCGCCCTTTGGCGGCTTAATCGGCGCGGGGCCTTTCCACTCTCAGTCGATGGAAGCTTGGTACTGCCACACGCCGGGGCTCAAGGTTGTGATCCCCGCCACGCCGTATGACGCCAAGGGCCTGCTCCTGGCGGCCATTGAAGATCCTAACCCGGTCCTGGTCTTCGAGCACAAGTACCTGTACCGCGCGATTCGAGAAGAGATCCCGGACGAGCCCTATGGGGTGGAATTGGGAAAAGCCCGGATTGCGCGAAAAGGCGCGGACGCGACCATAGTGAGCTGGGGGATCGGAGTCCACTGGGCGCTCGAGGAAGCGACATTCGCGGCCGGCCGAGGCCGCTCGGTGGAAGTAATCGATCTCCGCACACTGGTTCCCTGGGACCGGACGGCAGTGCTCGCCTCGGTCGCCCGGACCAACCGGCTTCTGGTGCTCCACGAGGCGCCGCTCACCGCGGGTTTTGGCGCCGAGGTTGCGGCCACTGTGGCCCAGGAAGGTTTTGACCTGCTCGACTGCCCACCGCTGCGGGTCGGCGGCGCGAACCTGCCCGTTCCATTCTCGAAGAAGATCGAAAGCGAGGTCTATACCGCGAAAGCGCGCTTGCGCGAGGCGCTTATCACGCTTCTGACCTACTAGCGCAAACCACTACCTAATCAACTACTCGACCCCTGACAGGCGACGGGCGGAGCGCGTATTCCAAGCTCTTACACGTCGCAGAGCGCGACCGCCTCGCGCAGCGAAGTCATCGGATCGCGGGTCGGGATGAATTCGTGGGCGTAATAGCCGCCGAACTCCAGATCGACGACAGCCTGTGAGATCGCCTTGTAGTTCAACTCCTGGGTGTCGTCGAGTTCATTGCGCCCAGGGTTGCCGCCGGTGTGGAAGTGGGCGATGTAGTCGATGTTGTCGCGGATGGTCCGGATCACATCGCCTTCCATAATCTGCATATGGTAGATGTCGTAGAGCAGCTTGAAACGTGGCGAATTGACGCGCTTGCACAACTCGACACCCCAGGGGGTCGTATCGCACTGGTAGTCGGGATGATTCACCTTCGAGTTCAGCAACTCCATCACGATCGTGACACCGGTATCCTCGGCCTGCGCCTTGACCTTGTCGAGCACAAGCGTGCAGTTCTCCCAGGCCTGCTCGTCAGGCATGCTTCGGCGGTTACCGGAGAAGCAGATCAGGTTCGGCACCTTGTGTTTGGCCGCCAGCGGCAGCAGCTTCCGGAAGTTTGCTTCGATCTGAGCATGGTTGGCTTTGACGTTGAGCCCGTCCGAGATCGAACAAATCCCGCTGCCGACTGCACAGGTCAGACCGTACTTCTCGAGCACGGGCCATTCCTCGGCCTTGAGAAGGTCAATGGCGACAATGCCCATGTCGGCGCTATGCCGGCAGAGCTCGTCCAGCGTCATATCCTTGTAGCACCACTTGCAGACCGACTGTTTGAGCCGGCCCCGCTTAGCAACCTTGCCGGGAGGCGCAGCCGCGGCAGCCGAGCCGAAAGCCGCTCCAGCAATTAACGATCGGCGCGTGAAACGATTGAAGTTCATTCGAATACCTCTTGCGCAAGATTGTATCGCGGAGATTGTCCGGAGTGGCTCGGACCAACAGGAGGGTCTCAAAAACGGCGGACGATGACGATCG
>CAYLSS010000093.1:0-8958 GCA_964385765.1 uncultured Solibacteraceae bacterium | reverse complement strand
CCGGAAGCGAGTCGAGTCACAGCGGCTCGACCTCGAGGAGGCGAGGATCACGGTTCAGGACACCGAGACGCTCCGACTTCTCGAGCAGGCCGCCCGGGCGACGAATCCCCGTCAGGTGATCTATGCGCTCTCATTGCTGGCTGACGCTCCGGGCTATGATCTGCCCCCGCTGCTCGAAGAGTTGGCCGGCAGCGGAGCTCCCGAAGTGAAAGCGAAAGTGTTCGAACTCGCCCGCGGTTTGCAGTACCCGGACCTGAAGGATCGTGCGCTGGCTCTCGTCCAGGGCGATGAGCCGTTGTCGGACGAGCTCGCGCGCGAAGCGGTCTGCTACGTCTTGACCGTTTCCGAGGACCCGAGGAAGCTGGCCGCCGAGCTCATTGCGCACAAGGACTGCCGGTTCGGCGCGGCAGCCGTCATGGCCCTGTCGGAGGATCGCACGACAATGCGCCGGCTGATCTCCTGGGAGTGGCTGGATGAAGCCTCGGCCGCCGCGGCGCCGGAGAGAAGAAGGCTGGCCGCCCTGGCCGTGGGGGAGCGGGGAGACGAGGGTACCGACGCACTGCACGAGTTGCTCGGCGACAGCGATAGCCGGGTGCTGCAGGCCGCCTGCTGGGCGGCTGGACGGCTGAAGAATCGAGATTATCTTGGCGAAGTGGTCCAGCACCTGGGCAACCCCAACGTGCGGAGAGCCGCAATCGAGGCGTTGAGGAGCTATGGGCCGGCGATCTGCGGAGAGCTTGGCGAGCTGGTCGGAGATGCCGGCCTTCCCCTGTCGGTGCGGCGCCAGTTGCCGCGGGTCCTCGCTGGCATCACAAACCAATGCAGCGTGGATATCCTGCGAAATTTGCTTGGTGAACCCGAACTGACCATTCGCGATTCGGTGCTCAAGGCTCTGGGCAGGCTGCGGGCCGCAGCTCCGGACCTAGACTTTGGGCCGGAACAGGTCCACCAGCAGATTCTCGACGAGGCGCACGATTATTTCGAGCTTTACGCAGCGCTCACGCGGTTTCGCGAGACCACACCAGGCGGCAGCGCGACCGCTCTACTCGCCCGCACGATTCACAGCCGCTTGAACCAGACGATTGAGCGGTTGTTCGGGTTGCTCGGCCTGCGGTATCCGCCGAAACAGATTAAAGCGGCATATCTCGCGGTTAGCCAGCGGCGCTCCGAGGAACTTTCGACGGTACTGGAGTTCCTCGACAACATACTCGACGGAGACCTCAGAGACATCCTGCTGCCGGTGATTGACGGTTCGCCTCACCTGTTGGACATTGGCCGGGAGCGTTTTGGAATCGAGGTGCCGGGACTACAGCATGCGCTGCAGCAGCAGATCCGCCGGGGCGACACCTGGATGGCCGCCTGCGCCGTGGCGGCGGCGGCCGAACTAGGCATCAAACCGCTGGCCGGCCTGGTGTCGCAAATCGCTTCCAGCAACGACGCGGTATTGGCGCCCGTGGCAAGGAGAGCCGCCGCCGCGTTAGGCTGATACGGGAGCGCGAGCGGCCTGCGCCTCGAAAAGATGCTCGAACGGGATATCGTGGAAAAGGTGATCGCGCTGGAGGCGGTCGAGTTGCTCAGCAGCCTGACGCCGGATCAGCTCTCGCGCATCGCATTGATCGCCGAAGAAGTCAAATATGCTCCAGGGGAGGTAATTCTGGAGCCCAATCGTCCCCTCGAGGCTCTCTATATTATTCTCGAGGGCGGCGTCGAGATCAGCCGTGATGGCCAGGTATTCCATGTCGCGAGACAGCACGAGGTGCTCGGATCGT
This sequence comes from uncultured Solibacteraceae bacterium, assembly GCA_964385765.1. Classification (GTDB taxonomy): domain Bacteria; phylum Acidobacteriota; class Terriglobia; order Bryobacterales; family Bryobacteraceae; genus CAWELS01. The sequence goes on along the minus strand of CAYLSS010000093.1, from coordinate 7,189 downwards.
GGGCCCTCTTCGATGATTCTCCGCTGCCAATGACCGCCCGGACAGTTGAAGATACCGTCCTGCTTCGGATTTCAAGGGACGATTTCTACGACCTGCTATCGGATAACATTGAACTTGCAGCATCCATCTTCTCGACGCTGGTGCGGCGCTTCCGCAAGCTGATCGAACAGTAGGACCCACGGCCATTGGCGCCGCAGCGAAGTCGAGTCCCTGCGATAATGGTCATCGAGTTCGATCTCCCATGAGTGAGCAAGAACGCGCCGCCCTCGAAGCCGAGATAAAGAGGTTACGGTCAGAGCTGGATTTCTACAAGAAACAGGTTATCGAGAGCCACCAGATGATCGCTGTCGGCCAGTTGCTAGCGGGAATTATCCACGAGATCAACACACCGATTGGGGCGATTCTGACCAACAACGCGGTTGTGTCGCGATCACTAGCGATTTTGAAGGAGATCACCGACAAGGCTCAGGCCGAGCAGGCTCCGCCTCCTCCGAGAACGAGCAAGCTGCTGTCCACGTTGATTAAGTTGGCATCGGTCGACAAGCTGGCTTGCGAGCGTATCGAGGCGGTGGTGCGCAGCTTGAAGACCTTTGTCGGCGGGCATTCCACAGAGTGCTGCAAGTCGAACATCAACGAGATTGTCGATAACACACTGAAGCTGGCGCATTGTGAGTTTCGGAAGCGGGTGGCGGTAACGACGGATTATGGCGATATCCCGGAAATTGAGTGCGATCCGCATCAACTCGGGCAGGTGTTTCTCAACCTCCTCGTCAATGCCGGCCAGGCAATCGAAGGTTCGGGAGAAGTAAGAGTGATGACGGAACAGGATGGTGACTACGCCCACGTATCGATTTCGGATACTGGAAGCGGCATCCCGGAAGAGCACCGCGACCGAATCTTCAAGAGCGGATTCACCACGAAGGCGGCGGGAATCGGGACGGGGCTCGGCCTGGCGATCTCGCATGACATTGTCGTGAACCGGCACAAGGGCGCGATCAACTTCGAGAGCGAAGTTGGCAAAGGCACCACGTTTCATGTCCGTATACCTGTGGTGCAGCCTGGTGCCGCTAAGGATTGAGACAACGGGACTCGGAGAGGATTTCACGCGTGGAAACAGACACGGAAGCGAGGGTGGTTATCGTAGACGACGAGGAGATGGTCCTCACGAGCCTCAACGCCTATCTCACGCTCGAAACAAACTATGTAGTCGAGTGTTTCACCGACGTCGACGAGGCAATCCGTTATCTCGAGGAGAATACCGTCGATGTGGTCATTTCGGACTATTTGATGCCGAAGATGAATGGCATCGAATTGCTTGCCCGTTCAAGAGAACTGCAGCCGGAAGCCTCCAGGATCCTGCTCACGGGACATGCCGACAAGCAGAGCGCGATCGACGCGATCAACAAGGTGGGCTTGTTCCAGTACATCGAGAAGCCCTGGGATAATGACGCTCTCATGCTGGTTATCCGGAATGGAAGCGAGCGCGCTCAACTGCTTCGCAGTCTGCGCAACAAGATCCAGCAACTCGACGAAGCGCATACCAACCTTAAGACCACGCAAAGCCAGTTGATACGGGCTTTCCTGTAGTCGCGCCGGCAATGGAGCGTTCAGCAGTCAGCGGTACGCGCGAGGCGTTCAGCGCTGAGGCGAACACCGGCTTACCGCGCTAATGAGCGGCAATCGACGGTCGGGAAAGCTCCCGCGCGCCAGTTCGAAGCTTGCTCGGCCGATGCGACCTTCATTGGCCGCTGGCGTACTCCCGATACAGCTTGTCGATTCCCGCGCTCTTGGCGTCACCGTGATGGATAACCACCCGATAGCGGAAGGTCCAGGTATCGCCGCCTGCGAGCGTCATTCCGCCGTCGCGACTCTCATCGTTGTGGAAATCGTGCTCGCCGAAGATATTCGCGGCCAAGAGGCCGTAGGCACGGACGTGCCAGTAGGTCGGATGCTTCGGATTCTTCGGATGGTCAAAGACAGCGATTCCATACCGTTCACCATGCACCTCCCCGAAGTAGTCCATGTAAGGGGAGCGCTTGCCCCAAACGTTCTTTTCTCCGGTCATCCCCCTGGCGTTCAACAAGGTGCCGGAATTGCGCTCGTTCATCGAATCGGCTACGCGGATCGCAAAGGTGCCTTCCTTCGTGTCGCCGAAGTGTGCATCGACGATTCCCTCCAATTCGATCTCGAGGTCCATAACGCGCAGATCAGCCGGGCTGGCATGGAATCTCGCGCGGCGGGTCTCGCGCACGAGTTCTTTCCCGTCGGAGGCTTTCCAGACGAAGATCGCCTCGAGCGAGCCCGATTCTTCGCCGCTCTTTACCGAAACCACCTTCTCGAGCTCTATGGTTCCATGTCGGTCGCCTTCGCGAGATGGATCCGCCGACCAGAAGTCGGAGCTGTTGACGTCGCCGTGGGCGAACCACAAGCCCCGATGATGGGGATGATCCTTGCTCTCACCCTCGACGATGGCCATCGGGTACTGGCGCGATACGATGGTTCCCGAAGCTGCCCGAAGCGGATGGAAATAGGGTTTGGCAACGTCCTCGCCGGCAATGAAAAACTCGGTGAAAGGCTCGCCGTTGACGCTGACGGAGATCCGGTCCGGTTTCTGAACGACATCGACCTGACCGAGCCCCGGCAACGACAAAGCAAGAGCCAGAAGGGTTACGAAGAGCGGTCTCATGATCGCAAGTAGAACACATTGGAGGCGGCCTGCTCAAGGTACCGGTGCTTGCACTCCGACACCCACGGTTGCCCGAGCCCCCGCTGCTCGTTATTATGAAAGTGTCTCAATGAGCTGGCCCGCCGGTTTACGACCGGGGCGATTGGCTGGGCGTTGTGCACCGCGGCGCCGATAGACAGCGCGCAAATCACGGACGTCCAAAGGAGTATTGGCTTATGGGTCCGCTGGGCTGGCAGGAAGCGATCTTCGTCTTTATCCTTGCCCTGCTCATTTTTGGTCCAAAGAAACTGCCCGAATTGGGCAAGACCATGGGCAAAGCAATGACCGAATTCCGGCGTGCGTCCAATGAACTGAGGAGCACCTGGAACCGCGAAATGCAGGCCATTGAGCGGGAGACGAGTTCGATCAAAGAGGAAACCCGGAAGATCGGCACCGAGATCGCGTCAACCTACAACGATGCCGGGTCGGCCGGAGAGTACGACAGCGAGTACGACTACGAGTACGAAGACTCGTACGACTATGGCGCGACCCCGGATTCTGGGAAGAAGAAGGAATCCTCTTCAGCGGGCGCTTCCGATAGCGAGGGCGCTCCCGAAACGAAGTCGAAGACTGACGAATCCTCCGGCAGCGCTCCCGAAGGTACTGTACCAGCTACATCCCACGGTGAAGAGAGCGCGAAGTCCGGCGAGAAGCAGAAGTCTGCCGGTTCGGAGCCGCGTGCGACATAACCTTGCGAACCTGAGCGGAACTCTGATCCCACTTCACTAGCATGGCTGCGGACGACAAGAATCAGGGTGCGCCTCCCTCGCCCGAGGAGAACTCCTCCGGAGACTCGAGCGGGTCTGAGCAAACTCCAAAAACCGACAAGGCGACCGAAGCCGCGCCCGAAAGCGGCGATCAGCCCGACGCGTCGGCCGGCGATGACGGTATTTACGACCCCTACGACGAGTACGGGGACGACCCGTACGGCTACGAAGAGCAGACCGCCGCCAAAGAGACTGCCGTCTCGGTCCCGAAGACGGAGTCCAAGCCACCCCCTCCGCCCACACCCCCCCCCGCCGGCCCTGAGGATGACGAGGACGACGATGAGGATGGAATGCTGCGGATGTCGTTTCTGGAGCATCTCGAAGAGCTCCGATCGCGCCTCATCCGAACGTTGATGGGAATCGGCGTCGCTTTTTTCGTCAGCCTCTTATTCGCCAACGAACTATGGAAGATCGTCAGCGAACCGGCTGTCGAAGCGCTGATCAAGCTGGGCTATGAGAGCCCGAAACTGGTTCAGATCAAGCCCATGGAAACCTTCACCACGGTGTGGGTGAAGCTGCCGATCCTGACCGCGATATTTCTCGCCTCGCCATGGGTTCTCTACCAGGTTTGGGCCTTCATCGCCCCCGGACTCTATCGCCGGGAGCGCCGGTGGGCGGCGCCGTTCGTGATCTGCTCGGCGGGACTCTTTATTCTCGGAGGGCTTTTCGCCTACTTTGTCGCCTTCCGTTTTGGATTGAGCTTTCTGCTGGGTATCGGACGCGATATCAACATCGCTCCGATGGTCTCCATTACCGAGTATTTCAACCTGTTTGTGAATGTCACGCTGGGCATCGGGCTGGTTTTTGAGCTCCCCGTCCTCATCTTCTTTTTGACGCTGCTCCGGATCGTCACTCCCTCCTTCCTGGTTCGCAACGCCCGCTACGCCGTCCTGGTGATAGTCGTCATCGCGGCCATCATCACACCCACCCCGGACGTCGTGAACCTCATGCTGTTTTCAGTGCCGATGTGCCTGCTCTATTTTGTCGGCGTTTTCGCCGGGTATCTTTTGAACCTGCACCGCGACAAGAGGCGCTTCCCGTGGAGAATTCTCCTGATGGTCATCGCCGTGACATTGTCAATCGTGGCCGTCTCGGTCTATCTCGCCATCGCTCGCCACGGCTATCAGATCCAGCCCGAGTGGCCCTTTCTTATTCCACGATAGATTGGGGGGTATTCCTCTCGAGGTCGGACCCTTCACTATAGTGCTAGTACGCCTGTGGCTGGTATAAAGAGTTCACCAGCGTTAAGCTGTCAGAGCAAGGCTGATGGAGATACTTGTCCGGCGAACTGAGCGCGGGAGATGTTCCGTCAGGTTCTAAATACCTCATGGACGTGCACGAGATCATTCGACAATTGTACGAAGAGCGTGAGCGCGTGGATCATGCGATTCGTTCCCTCGAGGAGTTGCTGGCCAAGGAGGCGTCTGGAGATACCGCACGAAAACGCCGGGGGCGAAAGTCCATGAGTCAGGAAGAGCGGCGCCAGGTCTCCAAGCGCATGCGCAAATACTGGGAAGATCGCCGCAAGAAGTAGCGAATCCTCTGTAGCGCGCGCAGCCTCTTGAAGTACCAGATCCAGAAATATTGTGTCCCCGCTCCATGCCGGTACCGCGGTTCAAAGCCGCTTCGCAGACCCATGTCGATCACCTCGTCGTCAGAAAACGGGACGCCGAGCCAGGTATCATCCTCGTCGCGCTCGATGGTCGGATCTCCCTGGACCTGGAATTTGAAAAGAGCGCCGTAGCGCAGCAGCCGGTGGACCTCATGGATATAGTTTTCGATGACCTCCCGGCTCGGAATGTGCTGGAAGACAATGCTCGAGAACGCGAAGTCGAAGCGAACGTTGCCCAGGACCCCCAGATCGCGTCCGTTGTTCTGTTCAATCCGGACGTTCGGCAGATGAGCTACAACCTCCCGCGCTTGCCGCACCATCTCGCCGCTGATGTCCACCGCCACCACCTGCCCGAAAACCCCGGCGAGCGCTCGTGTCACCCGGCCGGCCCCGCATCCGATCTCCAGCACGGTCATCCGTTTCGGATCCTTGCCGCGACAGATGTTGATCATGTCGGTGAGTATGTGATTGCGGACCTCTTCTTCCCCGGACGCAAAAAACTCCTCGTCGGACCATTCCCTTCTTTCGGTAGCGACGTAATAACGGGCATTCTCGCGGGCGCGTGCGTCCCAGTCGTCTCGCATCTTTGATTCCATACTGCTTTCGGGCTCACCTTGCGCCATTGTTCCACTATTCTAGAATCAGATGATCGGCGGCATGTCTCACCAGTAAAACTCATCGGGGTAACGCGAGAATCCGAGAGCGCGTCCCAAGCGTAGCGGCAACAATGGATTGTCGCGAAAGATTTCCGCGGATTGAGGACTGAGGAGAGGGCCGGGTCTGCGATCACAGATCCGGCGAAGAATCATAAGGAGGATAGACGGATGATCAGACAAGTCCCGGCATTTCAATGGTTGATTCTGTTAGGTGCGGCAGTGATCCTGGCGTCCCCGGCATTGGCGGATGAGCTCTGGCTGCGTTCCGGTGGGAAGGTCGAGGGAATCTGGCAGGGGGAGAGCCAGGGCTCAATCGAGATGCTGTTTACAGACCGGACGCGTAAGCAGTATCCTATCTCGGAGGTAAAAAGCATCTGCTTCGTCAACGGTGTTTCGGAGTCCGTCGCCAGAGCCGATTCGCTCCAGGATGAGATCGTGCTTGCCTCGGGCGGCGTTGCGGCAGGTGTTTTCGACCGGGCCACGACCACCACCGTTCATTTCACAGGGTCGGACCGCCAGAAGAGCTCTTACCGGATCGATGAGATCCAGTGCGTGCGTTTTCGGGATCCCGGCCTCACATCCAGACGCGGCGGTTCCGCCAACGAAACTGCCGACGAGCTCCGCCTCCGCTCCGGGGAAACGGTCCGCGGGACGCTGATGCAGGCGAATACGCGCGAAGTGCGCTTCATGAACGAAGAAGGGCAAACCGGGAGGTACGCCATGGCCGATGTCGAGAGCATCCACATCGCTGTCCCTGTCGAGGCGGAAGAACCGGAGTTGAGCGGTGTGCTGGCCCCGGCCAGGCAGAGGAGATCGACCAGGACCCGCCAGAGCGATGCGCTCACCATTCCCGTGGACACCCTGGTGACGGTCCGCCTGATCGATGCGATCAGCGTTGATGAGACCGCCGTTGGTGAGAAGTATGCGGCCAGCATCGACGAGCCGGTGGTGGTTGAAGGCCAGGAGGTGATCTCCCACGGCGCCGATGCGACCGTCGAGGTCGTGGAGGCGGAAGAATCCGGGCGGTTCAGGGGCCGGTCCATCCTTTCACTTCGCCTGCACTCCGTAACAGTCGATGGCGCGTTTAGCGAGACCAGCACCGAACTGGCCACTCTATCCGGGAAAGACGAGACGCAGGACACGGCCATCAAGACGGGTGGCGGCGCGGCGGTTGGGGCCATCGTGGGTGCGATCATCGGCGGCGGGTCAGGCGCCGACGCCGGCGCAGCGGTCGGCGGCGGCGCGGGCGAGGTCGTCTCATCGCGGGACCGCGGCAAGCTCGATATCCCCTCGGAGACACGACTCGAGTTCCGGCTCCGCTCCCCGCTCGTGATCAACTGACATAAGCGCCTCTCCAGTATCGGGGCGGCCTGCCGCGCTTGCCAGGCGCGGACCGCCGCTCCGATCGGTCATGCTATAGTTTCGAATG
>CAYLSS010000092.1:0-8964 GCA_964385765.1 uncultured Solibacteraceae bacterium | reverse complement strand
CCTGCCCCGTGCGGCGCTGGTCACTCCCAACCTTCCCGAGGCGGAGGCGCTGACCGGAAAGCCCGCGCGGGATCTGTCGGAGATGAAACAGGCGGCCCGCCGGCTGGCCGAGATGGGCGCCGCAGCGGTCCTCATCAAAGGGGGTCACTCGCTGGAGGATGCGACCGATGTCCTTTACGCGGATGGCGAGTGGCATGAATTCCCCGAAACGCGGATCGCGACCCGGCATACCCATGGAACCGGGTGTACCTACTCGGCGGCCATTACCGCGGGCCTGGCCCTCGGATTCTCGCTTCCGGACGCCGTGACCCGGGCCAAAAAGTACATTTCCGCCGCCATCAGGACCAATCCCGGTCTCGGGGCAGGCTCCGGTCCGGTCGATCATCATGCAGCGGCAGGAGTGGGCGCATGAGGAGATTCGCGTGGGCGGCCGTGCTCTCTTTCGCGGTGTCAGCCGGATGCGGCGGAGGGAGCGACTACCCTCGGCAGGATAGAGTCCCGGGTGCCGAAGGCATTGCCTTCGCCGACAATGCGACCTGCGCCGAATGCCACGAGGGGGAGTTCAATGTCTGGCTCGGCTCGCATCACGATCTCGCCATGCAGCCCGCAACCGATGAGACGGTGTTGGGCGATTTTGACGACGCCACCTTCACCCACTTCGGCGTTGCGAGCCGCTTCTTTCGCGACGGCGAGAAATTCATGGTGCGGACCGAGGGTCCGGATGGAAAGCAGGGCGACTTCGAGGTGAAGTTCACCTTCGGCGTCGAACCTCTACAACAGTATCTGATCGAATTTCCCGGCGGACGCCTGCAGTGTCTGACCATCGCTTGGGATACGGGCGAGAAGCATTGGTATCATCTGTACCCGAACGAGAGGATCGAGGCCGACGATCCGCTGCACTGGACTTCATGGTCACAGCGCTGGAACCTCATGTGCGCCCAGTGCCACTCGACCAACCTCCGCAAAGCCTACGACGCCGAGAACGGCACTTACCGGACCGCGTGGGACGAGATCGACGTGAGCTGCCAGGCGTGCCACGGACCGGCGGCTGAACACGTCGCCTGGGCGCGCATCCTACCCGAAGACTACACGCCGCGGCGAGGCGAGCATAAGCTGGTCGTGGACTTCAAGGCGGGAGATGCCCGGTACCAGGTGGATCAGTGCGCGCCTTGCCACTCGCGGCGCAGCCAAATCTCTCCGCGCCGGCTTCACGGGCGCCCCCTGGCGGACAACTTCAGTGTATCGACCCTGCGCGAGGGCCTCTACCACGCCGACGGCCAGATCCTCGATGAGGTCTACGTCTACGGCTCGTTCCTCCAGAGCAGGATGTACGCCCGCGGCGTGCGGTGCACCGATTGCCACGACCCTCACTCGCTCGATCTGAAGGCCGAGGGGAACGCGGTCTGTACAAGTTGCCACCAGATGTCGCCTCCCCTGCAATTTCCTACACTGCCGAAAAAGGACTACGATTCACCACGGCATCATTCCCACGACGCCGGCGGCGAAGGCGCCGAGTGCGTCTCTTGCCACATGCCATCCCGCACATACATGGTGGTGGATCCACGCCGCGATCACAGCTTCCGCATTCCGCGTCCGGATCTCTCGGTTAAGCTGGGCACGCCGAACGCCTGCAATGACTGTCACGACGATAAGCCGGCCTCCTGGGCGCTCGAGGCTGTGGAGCGCTGGTACGGACCCCGTGAGTGGGAGACCCACTACGCGGAGGTGATTGCCGCGGGAAGAGAGCAGAAGCCCGATGCAAGAGAGTCGCTGGCCGCCCTTGCCGCGGATCTGACGGAACCGAACATCGTCCGTGCCACGGCTCTCGACCTGCTGCAGGGCTATGGACTCGAAGGCCTCCAGGCGAAGGCGATGTCCACCACCGACGAGAACGATCTCGTCCGGCTGAACGCGGTCATCGGGCTGGAGGCTCTTCCGCTTGATGAACGGCTCGCCGCTCTCCGGCCATTGCTCGACGATCCGGTGCGGGCGGTTCGCATGGAGGCTGCCCGCGCCCTGGCCTCGATGCCGCCCCAGGCCTTTGAGGACGAGGACAAAGCCCGGCTCGATGCCGCGCTCGACGAATACCGGGAGACGCAGCTTGCCAACGCCGATACACCAGGAGCGCGGTTCAATCTCGCGCTTCTGGCAGCGTCGCTCGGCGACAACGAGGAAGCCGAGCGCAGGTACCGGGAAGCCCTGGCCATCGAACCCGGCTTTCTGCCGGCACAACTCAACCTGGCTACCTTGTACAACCAGCAGGGCCGCAACGAGGAGGCCGAGGAGATTCTCCGCAAAGCGATCGAGCAGGCGCCCGACAATGGCGAGCTGCGCTACTCGCTCGGTCTGCTGCTGGCCGAGGAAAATCGGCTGGACGAGGCGGCGCGCGCGCTCGAGAAGGCCGCGGAGCTGATGCCGAGCCGGGCCAGGGTCCGCTACAACTATGCGCTTGCCTTGCAGCATCTCGGCCGCCGCGGCAAGGCCGAGGACGAACTGATCCGCGCTCATGACGCCGATCCGACAGACCCCTCAATCGTGAATGCCCTGGTCGTCTTCTATGTCCAGCAAGGACGGCTGGAACCGGCCGAGTACTATGCCATGAAGCTGGTCAAGCTACTGCCGAACCAGCCGGGGCCGCGAGAGATGCTCGAACAGATCGGGCGGCAGCTACGGTCACGGCGGTAAGAGCGCCCGCTACTACAGCTCGTTCGAGGCGCGAAGCAAGGTCTCATGCAGCGCCAGTTCATGCTCGTAGGAGTAGCGGAGCGGGCGTCGGTCCACGATGGCTCTCGCCAGCTCTTCGAAGTCCTTGATGTACCGCGGCTGGGAATCGAGCTGGACCTCCTGCCATCCGGCGCGATATGGGCCATGGGGCCGCCGCATGTAGACGCGCAGGACCGGCCGCGGCTCCATCGGCTGGACCATGATGCTGCCGTCCGTGCCAAGGACCTCGAATGAGCGATGCTGGATAGCTCCGCCCATCTTCGCCGCGCTGCTCACCACCGCCAACGCGCGCTCATACTCGAATACGGCCAGCGTGTTGTCGCGAAGCTCGTCCGGCTCGCTGGTGTCGTGCCGCAACCACGAGCGGACCGACCGCGGCCGCCCGAACAGTCCGACCACGAGATCAATCATGTGTCCACCCAGCTCGAACATCGTGCCGCCGGGGTAACGCGCTTCCACCGCGCGCTGCTTCGCATCGCGGTCGGAATTGATCGTGGCCCGGCCCAGGAAGACCTCGCCCATCCAGCCATTCTCCAGGGCTTCGCGGACGCGTTCGAAGCCGTCGTGGAAGCGCCACAGGTAACCGAGCTGCAACAGCCGGCCCTTTTCTTCAGCCAGCGCAACCAGATCTTCAAACGGCTTCATCTCGTCGGTCGGCGGCTTTTCGAGGTGCAGGTGCTTGCCCGCCTCGATGATCCGCCGGCCATACGGAATCGCGTCCTTTACTTCACCTTCAAAGACAATCAGGTCGATTGAGGTGTCCGCCAGCATTTCGTCCAAGGAAACGTGCGGCAAGCCGCGGAGGACCTCGATATCGCCTCGGTCGCGACGTGTCGCCGGATCCGGCTCGCATACGGCAACCAACTCGTAGGCAGGGTTATTGCGCATCGCCCCAACCTTGCCCGTCAGGTGCCCGTGCTGGATGCCGAGGATGCCGGTCCGGATCTTCGACCCGCCTTGCGCTCCGGCGAGGGGAACCGCCAGAGATGCTGTCAGAAAGTCGCGTCTGTCCATGGTTGGGTCCATCGTACCGGAACAGGGGCGAGCGGTGGCGACACGTCAGGGAGCGGATCCCAAACCATGGCGGTGAGCCACTTCGCGGATCGCTCGCGCGGCGACTTCGACGGTCCGATCCAGCGCCGTCCGAGGAGTGATCAGCGGGGGCGCAAGCTCGAACGCCATCCCGCAAGCTCCGGCCAGTACGCCCAGCTCCCGCATGCGTTTCACAATCGAAGCCACCATCCCGCCGGGAGGTGGAGCCTTGGTCGCCTTGTCAGCCGTGAATTCGACGGCGAGCCAATGTCCCAGCCCCCGTACCTGTCCCACGGCCGGATGCCCGCTCAACTCATTCTCCAGCGCGCCGAGAAGATAGGTCCCGCTCTCGCGAGCCCGTGCAATCAGGTTGTCCCGCTCGCAAATCGCGATGGCCGCATTAGCGGCGGCAACCGACCCAAGGTGTCCGCCGAACGTATGCAGATGCATGAAGATCGGAAGCGAATCGCAAATCTCCGGCCGGGCCATCACCGCGCCCATCGGCGCGTAGCCGGCGGTCAGCGCTTTCGCCAGCGTGACAATGTCCGGCTCGATCCCGAAGTGGTCATGGGCAAACCAGGCGCCGGTGCGGCCGAAGCCGGTGATGACCTCATCGACGATGAAAACCACGCCATAGCGGCGGCAGATCTCCTGCACCCGCGGCAGATAGCTCGCGGGCGGGATCTGAACGCCGTGAGCCTGCATGACCGGCTCGGCGATGAACGCCGCTACCAGTTCCGGGCCTTCATGCAGGATCTGCTGTTCGAGATAGTCGGCGCAGAGACCGGCATGGGCCTCCGGCTCCATGCCGAACGGATTGCGGTAGCTGGAAGGACCCGGGATGTGCGAAAAGCCGATCGCCCCGGGCTCGGAGATGTGCCGGATATCGAGCCAATCAGTCGCTCCCATCGCCCCTAATGTCGCGCCGTGGTAAGCGTTCCAGCGCGAGATGATCTTGTACGCCCGGGGCTTCCCGCGCTGCCGCTGGTAGTGCCGGGCAAGTTTCAGCGCCGTCTCCACCGCTTCGGATCCGCCGCTCAGGAACATGGTCTTGGAGAGATCGCCGGGCGCCAGATGGGCGAGCTTCGCCGCGAGACGAATGGTCGGCTCGGACACGTTATTCCTCGTCCCTACATATTGCGCCGTGCGGCGCTGGTCATGGACGGCGCGGGCGATCTCTTCATTGCCATAGCCGAGCGTGTTGGCGCGCGTATGCGAAGAGATCATGTCCAGGTAGGTCTTCCCATGGATGTCGGTCAATTCGACCCCGGAACCATGAGAGTAGATGTTCGGGCCATCCCGCTCGAGGCTCTCCTGCGAGGTCATGGGGAAGATGCAATGGTCCCGTGCAATCCGCAGCAACTCCGCTGCATCCATCCGCAGGGATGTTTTGGGTTGGATCATGGCCGCATCCTTTCCGGAGAAGCTCACTACTCTCCGATCGACAGGATTGCTTCACCATACCGCAATCGTCAACTGACGCGGCTCTTAAGGATGCGGTTGTGGACGGGCAGGCATTGCCGGTCGCCTGCCCCACCTTCGACGATCTTCAAGCGGTGTCAGTAGACCGGCATGGAGGGATCCACCTTCTGTGCCCACAGATTGGTGCCGCCGCGCATGTTCTTGACCTTGCGAAAGCCCGCCTGGCGCAGGAACTGGACGGCCCGGGCGCTGCGCATGCCGACCTTGCAGACGGCCACGATCTCGTCCGCCGTATCGAGCTCGTGCATGCGGCTCGGGAGCTGGCCGAGCGGGATCGACTTGAACTCCGGCATCTGGCAAATCTGCAGCTCATGCGGCTCGCGAACATCGAGCAGTATGAAGCCTTCGCGTTTCTCGTACTTTGCCCTTACCTCTTCCGGATCAATCTCGAATCCCGTCTGTGCTTCTTCGCTTTCGTCCCGGGGCACACCGCAGAACTGGTGGTAGTCGATCAGCTCTCTTATGGTCGGGTTGTCGCCGCAGACCGGGCATTCGGGGTTCTTGCGAAGCTTCAGCTCACGGAACCGCATGGCCAGCGCGTCGTACAGCATCAGGCGTCCGATCAGCGGCTCCCCCTTTCCGAGGATCAACTTCACCGCCTCGGTGGCCTGGATAACGCCAATGGTTCCCGGCAGGATTCCCAGTACACCGCCCTCGGCGCAGCTCGGAACCAGTCCGGGCGGGGGCGGCTCCGGATACAGGCAGCGATAGCAGGGGCCATCCTCGGTGGCAAAGACTGTAGCCTGACCCTCAAATCGGAAGATTGAGCCGTAGACGTTGGGCTTGCCGAGCAGGACACAGGCATCGTTGATCAGGTAACGCGTCGGGAAGTTGTCCGTCCCGTCGATCACGATGTCGTAGTCGCGGATGATTTCCAGCGCATTCTCGCTGGTGATGGCCACAGCGTGCTTGACGAGCTCGATGGTCGGATTGATGTCTGCCATCCGGTCGACAGCAGAGTCCAGCTTGGGACGGCCGACGTCGCCGGTGCCGTGGATCACCTGCCGCTGCAGATTCGTGAAATCCACCACATCGTAGTCGACAAGTCCGATCTTTCCGATGCCAGCCGCCGCCAGATAAAGCCCCAGAGGCGCTCCGAGCCCGCCGGCGCCAATGAGCAGCACCTTGGCCTGCTTCAGCTTGAGCTGGCCCTCCATGGCTACCTCCGGCATGATGAGGTGCCGGCTGTAGCGGAGGATCTCCTCGTTGGTCAGCGTTGCCGGAGGGGCGTATATATCAGCCACGATATCCCCCTGCAATACTCGGCACGATCGAAATCGTGTCGTCTTCCTTTACCGCCGTCCCCTCTTTGTCGAGATAACGGATATCCTCGTCGTTTAGGTAGACGTTTACAAAGCTGCGCAGCTTGCCTTCGTCGTTGTAGAGATGACGCCGCAGCTCGGAATGCTGCGATGTCAGCAAGTTCAGCACTTCGCCGACCGTGCCGCCATCCAGATCGATACTGTCGAGCTTGCCGGCATACTGCCGCAATGGAGTGGGAATCAAAACTTTAGCCATAAATTGTCGAGCCCTCCTGAGTTCGTCGGTCTAGTTCAATCCTGGATACTCGAGATCTTCCCGTTCAGCCGCCGTCTGCTCGGCGTTGGGAAGGAAGCTGTTCGCGTGGTTGAATTCGCCGTGCTTGATCGACAAAACCACGAAGGAGTACCACGGGCAGGAGTTCTTCAGATCCGTGGCCGAAAAATAGGCATCGCAGTCCGGGTGGGAATGAAAGATTCCGATCACGTCGATGCCCCGCTTGCGCGCTTCGCGGTCTGCGTTCAGCAGGTCCTCGGGCCTCAGCTCATAACGGTCCCGTTGCCCCCCCTCGAAGGTATTATCGAGTTCGATGGCGGCCGTGACAATCTTTTCGCCGTTCTCGGAGACACCCAGCATCGCGCCGCAGCACTCGTTGGGATAGGTCGCTCGGGCGTGCGCGACCATGCGGTCCCAGGCTTCCTGCTCAATCCGGATCATTCCAGAAACTCTCGCTCAAGTATTTCTCGGCGCTGTCACAGAGGACAGTCACAATCAGCCCCCGCTCGCCCGCCTCCAGCATCCGCTTTGCAACCTGCCTCGCGGCAACCACGTTTGCTCCCGAGGACAAGCCCACCAGCAGGCCTTCTTCCCGGGCCAGCCGGCGAACCATGCGGTAAGCGTCCTCGGTCTCGACCCATACGTTGTCATCGGCGAGTCCCGCATCATAGATGCCCGGCACCAGCGCCGTCGGCATGTGCTTGAGCCCTTCGAGGCCATGAAAACCGGAAGACGGCTGGGCTGAAATGCACCTCACGTGCGGCATATCCCGGCGCAGGCGCCGCGTTACTCCCACAAAAGTTCCGCTCGTCCCCATGGAGGTCACGAAGTGCGTGACGCGGCCGGCGCTCTGCTCCATGATCTCCACCGCGGTCGTATGAAAATGGGCCTTCCAATTCGCCGGGTTGCCGTACTGATCCGGGTAGAAGTAGCGATCCGGATCCGACTCGTAGATTTCGCGGACCTTCCGAATAGCCCCGTCAGAGCCCTCGGCCGGGTTCGTGAAAACAAGCTCCGCGCCATACGCGTTCAATACGCGCTTCCGCTCTTCGGAGGCATTCTCGGGAATGCAGAGGCGAACGCGAAATCCCTTTGTGGCGCCGATCATCGCATAAGCGATTCCCGTGTTGCCGCTGGTTGCGTCGAGAATCACCCGATCTGGCGTAAGCTGCCCGGTCCGCTCCCCCTCGAGAATCATGTTGAGGGCGGGACGGTCTTTCACCGAGCCGGCCGGATTGAAGTATTCGCCCTTTGCGTAGATTTCGACGCCATCCAGGTCTGCGACAACTCGCTGAAGGCGAATGAGTGGCGTATTCCCAATCCGGGAGAGGATGGACGACGCCGGACGCCGGTCAAGAATCGGAGCTGGCATCGCCATCTGTTGTGCTGAACCCTCCAAGGAATCCGCCAGTTCTGCTACAGCCATTATAGATCCTTATATTCTCTGTCAAGAATGGGGAGATTACGCGCCTCTTCAGTTGTTTTTGATGTGAAGCGCGGGGCGCGGGATTCGGCTTTGTGGGCGGGAGCACGGGAACGTCGACGTCTCGGACCAAAAAGAAAACCGGGACGCGTGTCGAACGTCCCGGAAATCAAAGGAGAGGAAACACTATCGTGCTGCGAGTAGTGCTCGGAGGTGCCTGGCACGCTCCGGCGAGCGGAGTTGCCGTAAAGCCTTTGCTTCAATCTGACGAATCCGTTCCCGCGTCACTTCGAATTCCTGACCAATCTCCTCCAAGGTATGCTCGCGGTCACAACCGATCCCAAATCGGAGCCGGATGACCTTCTCCTCCTTGGGAGACAGAGTCTTCAGAATATTGGCCGTCTCGTCGCGGACGTTGGTATCGATAACGGAATCGACGGGAGATCCAACCCACTTGTCCTCGATAAGATCACCGAGGGCTGACTCACCGTCACGGCCCACCGGCGTCTCGAGCGAGACCGGGTCGCGGGAGATGGTCTTAAGCTTCTGCACCTTCTCCACCGGAATATCCATGCGGCGGCTGATGTCTTCGTTGGTCGGAGCGCGGCCAAGTTCCTTTTCGAGCTCACGCGTGGCCCGGAGAAACTTGTTCATGCTTTCATTCATGTGGACCGGGATACGGATTGTCCGACTCTGATCCGCAATCGCCCGTGTGATCGCCTGGCGGATCCACCATGTCGCGTAGGTAGAGAACTTGTATCCGCGCC
>CAYLSS010000091.1:6119-8984 GCA_964385765.1 uncultured Solibacteraceae bacterium | reverse complement strand
CCGGTTCGTCCGTTCGGCATCGCTGCTGGAATCGCCGTCCTGGCGTATGCGATGGCGTGTCCCTGGCTCCCACCGTCTTTGATTCAGGCGGTCTCTCGAAATTCGCCAGCTATCGAAGGGGCATTCCCAATCACGTGGGTGCAAGTGGCCTATTGCCTGACCATGCTCTTACTTGCGATGCCTCTGCGGTGGCTGCTGGTCCGAAGCGGCGCCGGCGAGTTGACGATCTTCGCCGCAATCTACACATTTCTGACCGGCGGGGTTGTGGTTTCGCAATACTGGTTCGGCAGCTACGCGATCCCGCAGCCTCATCGCTACCAGCTCGAGCTTGGCTTGGCGATCACGCTGCTGCTGGCGGCCGGGGTGGGAGCGCTTTGCCCGCGGTTGCGGAACCTCAGGACGCGGACCGCCGCCGGGATCCTGGCCGGGGGGCTGGCGCTGTGTCTGCTGTCTGATGCGATCCCGCGGGTCCGCTCCTGGGTGCCACAACATCACCTGACCGATTCCTTCGAGTACGAGGTCGCGCAACGGCTCGAGCGCCACGCCACAGAAGGCCGGGTGTTCGTCACCGGCTCCACGCGCTTCTGGCTCAATGTCTTCGCCAATACTCCGCAGTTGGGCGGCGGTGCGGACCAAGGCATCGTGAACCCGACCATCCAAGTCATCAAATACGGCTTGAGTTTCACCGAAGACGACGGCGAACGCACGGCGATGTGGCTGCGCCTTTACGCCGTCTCGGCCATCGCGGTGAGTGGTCCCGAAAGCCGTAACGTCTATCAGGAGTATCGTGATCCGGGCAAGTTCGATGGTGTCCTTCCCGAACTGTGGCGCGATGGCGATGACGTGATCTACGGCGTCCCGCAGCGCTCGACCTCGCTGGCCAGGGTTATTAGAGAAGAGGACATCGTTCCGCGGCCGCCGGCTAACGTTCTCGACGTGAATCCGGTACAACGCTATCACGCGGCGCTCGAGGATCCGTCGCTCCCGCTCCCCGCGTCGCGCTGGTTGGCGCCGAACGACGCGTTGATCAACGTAGTCGTTGAGCCCGGACAGAGGATCTCGGTCCGTGTGGCCCACCATCCCGGCTGGCGGGCTGAGATAGACGGCGAATCGCTGCCCGTTCGCGCCGACGGGCTAGGTTTCATGGTGATCGACCCGCAGCGCTCGGGTCCTGTGACGATTCGCCTGATCTGGGATGGCGACATGGAAGCCCGCATAACCAGGCTGATCGCGGCCGTCGCACTAGCCCTGATGATCGCATGGCTCCTGCTCGATCGCCGCCGGGCACATCGCCGGGCTTTGCGTCACCGTCCATCCGCGTGCTAGTTTCAGGAGTGGTCAACCGCGAGGGATGACGGGAAGGCGGTGTGAATCCGCCACTGCCCCGCAACTGTGAGCGGCATCGATTCGGCTACCGGAGTCACTGGAACCGCCGGTTCCGGGAAGGCTTCCGGGCAATCGAACGCCGAGCCGCGAGTCAGGAGACCGGTTCCTTGCGCCGCGTGAGAGTTTCGCTTGCGAGGGAGAGCGAAGCACGTCCTTCGTGTCCCTGCGCCCGCCGGCTCCCGCGGCTGTGTCATCGATTTCTGAAACCCGGATCTATGTCATGCAGAGTGACGCGATCGATAACATTTTTACCGAGAGTATCTTCAAGGTTGCCAGAGACCGCCGCTGGAATTGGCGGGAGATCCTCGACCTTTCTGGCGGCGTAAATCCGCTGGGACCGGCCCCGGGGGTTCTGGAGGCGATCAGCGATGCGCTCGATCAGATCAGGCACTATCCCGAGGCCGAGCCGGCGCGACTCGTCGAGACCCTGGCCCGCCGCTGGCAAGTCGCACCCGACCAGATACTGCTCGGAAACGGAGCTACCGAATTGATCCACTTCACCGCGCGCCTGTGGAAGAAGGAGGCGGCCACGCTTGCCACGCCCGCTGCCCGGGAGTTCCACCGCGCGCACCCGCTGGCGAATCAGGTTGCCTGGAACGAGCCCCACCGTTGGACTAAGTCGGGCCTGATGATCTTCGCTCAACCGAACTCGGTGATCGGCCAGGCGATAGCCTTCGAACGAATCAAGACATACCTGCTCGAGACCAATCACCCCGTAATCATTGACGAGTCGTTTATTGAGTTCACCGATTCACCGTCGGCGATTTCGCTGATCGGCCGACGGCCGAACCTTTTCGTGCTCCGATCGCTCTCTCAGTTCTACGCTCTACCGGGGATGAGGGTAGGAGCGCTGGTCGGAGACGCTCCAAACCTCGACGCGCTGCGCCGCAAGCGTGAACCCTGGCAAGTGAACATTCTGGCCGAAGTGGCCGCTCTCGAGAGCCTGGCCGATCTCGAGTACGCCGCCCGGACCCGGGAACTGGTTGCCGAACAACGGGAGTGGATGGGGGGAGCGTTGCGTAAGATCCCCACAATCACTCCGGTGCGTTCCGAAGCGAGCTTTACTTTGATCTACTTGACCAGTGGCGCTGCCGACCTGTGTCGTTGGTTGCTCGACCAGAAGGTACTCGTATGCGACTGCACCGGCTGGCCTGGCATTGAGGGCGACGCCGTGCGCATTGGCCTTGGGACACCCGACGTGAATGAACGAGTCTTCACTTTGCTCCGCCACTACATCACGGGAGTTGGATGACGGTCGCAAAAGCCTTTCTCGCACTTCTCGCAGTCGCCGCGGCGCTGCTTGCCTGGCCGCAGCGTGTCGTCTCGACCGCCCCGTCGATCACCGAAATGCTGTTTGCTCTCGGCGCCGGAGATCGCGTAGTCGGAGTAACCACTTACTGTCGCTATCCCGAAGCCGCCCGGCGGATTACCAGGATCGGCACGTACATACAACCGAATCTGGAAGTGATTCTGAGCCTG
>CAYLSS010000091.1:0-6109 GCA_964385765.1 uncultured Solibacteraceae bacterium | reverse complement strand
GCCTGCGGCCGGACCTGGTGGTCATCCAGGAAAACCCCATCCGGCTGAAGGAAAAGTTCGAGTCCATGCGGCTGAATGTTCTGGAGTTACGCCACACGACCGTTGAGGATGTCTACGGCTCAATTGCCAAACTCGGAGCGGCCATCGGAACCGAGGACGCGGCCGCGGAGTTAAACGCCTCGCTTCGCCGCGAGTTGCGGTCGATTCGCGAGCGCACCTCCCAGTTCGAACCCCAAAGAATGATGTTCATCGTGGGCCGCACACCGAATGCAATCGAAGGGCTCATCGCGGTCGGCCAGGCGTCCTATTTAAATGACCTGATCCGGACGGCCGGTGGAGAAAACATCTTCGCGAATGCCGCATCCGCCTATCCCAAAGTGTCACTCGAGGAGATCCTGGCGCGCGACCCGGAAGTGATCGTGGACATGGGCGATATGGCTGATACGGTCGATGTCACCGAAGCCGAGAAACGACGCGTGATACGTCTTTGGCAGCGCTTCCCGAACATTGCCGCCGTCAAACGAAACGCTGTATACGCAGTGGCATCGGACATCTTCGTCGTCCCCGGACCGCGAATGGTGGACGCGGCCCGCGAGTTCGCCCGTATGCTGCATCCGGAGGCCGGCTTCTGACTCCCCTCTACAAGCTGCGGTCGGTGACCATGCGCTACAACGGGACGCCGGTGCTCGATGTCGGTGGGCTGGAGTTTTCCGCGGGCCGGCTGGTCTCGGTGGTGGGACCCAACGGAGCAGGCAAATCAACGCTGCTCGGCATTATGGCCGGACTGCGCGACGGTTACACAGGCGAGTGCCGTCTCAAAGGACGCGAGGTACGCCGGTGGCCGCGCCGTGAGTTCGCCCGCTATGTTTCCTTCGTGCCGCAGAGCCTCCGGCTCGAGTTTCCCTTCACCTCCGAGCAAGTGGTCCTAATGGGCCGGACCCCCTATTGCGACGGACTTTACGAGTCGCCGGAGGATCACGCCGAGGTCGAGCATGCGATGGAGATCACAGACACACTTCAGTTCCGTGCCCGCGACTTCCGATCTCTCAGCGGCGGCGAACGCCAGCGGGTCGTGCTTGCTTCCGCCCTGGCGCAGCACCCCCGCATCCTGCTGCTCGATGAACCGGTGACCTTCCTCGACATCAAGCATCAGATCGGCATCCATCGTATCCTAAGAGCGCTTTGTAATGATGGCTTGTTAGTCATCGCCGCGACGCACGATCTGAATCATGCCGTTACTTACTCGGACCGTATCGTCGTGCTCAACCGCGGCCGGATTGTTTCCGACGGACAGACCGCCGAGGCGCTGCGGGAAGAGACATTGCGGGAAGTTTTCGAGGTAGAAGCCCAGATGATGAACACTCCCGAGGGCAGGCAATGGATACGGTTCAAGGAATAGCCTTTGGGCATTAGGCCTCTGATACTCGGCATCGCATTGCTGCTGGTGATTCTGGCGGCGGTGCTGCTGCCCCTGGTCGGATCCGCCCCTGTTGACCTGGGGCGCGCGATGGCCGGCGAGTCGCCCGACGCCGAGATCATCTTCTATGCCCGCCTGCCGAGGGTCCTGCTGGCCTTGGTGGTGGGCGGAGCGCTGGCCCTGACTGGAGTGCTTTTTCAGGCGCTGGTTCGTGACGCGCTCGCCGATCCATATGTGCTCGGGGTCGCCGCAGGCGCCTCGCTGGGCGCGGTCCTTGCTATCTGCTTCGGGTGGCATGCTTCTTCCGTCTCGATCATCTGGCTGGCCGCGTCGGCGGGCGCGGCGTTAACATTGCTCTTGGTGCTGGCCATCGCGACCCAGGGACAGCGAATGTCATCCTTCACCCTCCTGCTGGCCGGCATCACGATCAACAGTATCTGCGCCGCGACCATCATGTTCCTTCACAACATTGTCGAGTTCACCCAGAGTTTTGTCGTCCTGCGGTGGCTGATGGGTGGTATCGAGCCGGTGGCTTATTCCACCGTCGGGTGGCTCGCTTTGGTGGTCGTGACTGTGGCCATTTATGTCTTTCTGCGGGCGCGCGAATGGAACCTGCTGGCAGTCGGCGAAGATTGGGCCGCGGCGCGCGGCGCGTCCACCCAGCGTCTGATGCTGACCGGCTTCATCGCCGGGTCCCTGCTGACCGGAATGGTGACAGCCATTACCGGGCCGATCGGTTTCCTCGGCCTGATCGTCCCCCACGCGCTGCGCATCAAATGGGGAGCGGATCATCGCTTTTTGATACCGGCATCGTTCCTGATCGGCGGGATCTTTCTCGCGGTCTGTGACACGGTGGCGCGGACGGCGATGGCCCCGGCCGAGATTCCAGTGGGCGTGATTACCGCGATGCTCGGCGGCCCTTTCTTCATCTGGCTGCTGCGGTCGAAGCGGAGAAGCCTGTGGCTGTGATCTCGGCCGGCCGGGAGTTACCCACGTGTTAGTGCTGATCGGCGGCGGGTCGCGAAGCGGCAAAACTCGGCTGGCGGTGCAGCGGGCCAGGCAGGCCGGGCCACGGCGCCTCTACATCGCCACCGCGGAGTTGCGTGATGAAGAAATGCGGGAGCGGGCCGCGGCTCACCGAGCAGAGCGCGGCGCCGAGTTCGAAACGATCGAAGAGCCGTTGGACGTCGCCGGCGTGCTCGCCGGGTGCGGTTCCAAGTGGGACAGCATTATTGTCGATTGTCTGACTGTGTGGCTTAGTAACATGATGCTCGCCGGTCGGGACGCCGCGGCGGGAGGCGAGCGGCTTGTGACGGCGGCGCGATCCGCCGGCGCCTCCGTCTTCCTTGTAACCAACGAAGTCGGCTGCGGCATAGTCCCCGAGAACACGCTGGCGCGCCGGTTTCGAGACCGGGCCGGCTGGCTCAACCAGAGCGCCGCCGACGCCGCGGACGAGGTCTGGTGGACGGTGTTTGGTTGTCCTCTGCGGGTGAAGTAAATGCGAACCCTCCTCGGCGCGATCCAGTTCCTCACCGTGGTCCCGGTCCCCTGGCGCACCGCCGAGCCGTGGCGGGCCGCGGTTTTCTTTCCATTTGTCGGCGCACTGTTGGGTCTGGTCGGCGGCGCCCTTCTGATGGTTGCCGAACCGCACTTCCCGGTGCACCTGCGGGCGCTCTTTGTCCTCTTGTTTTGGATATGGATCACAGGCTCCTTGCATGAAGACGGCCTCGCCGACGTGGCCGACGCCGTGCGGGCCGGACGTTCGCGCGAGCACATGCTCGAGGTGATGAAGGATAGCCGCATCGGGACCTATGGTGGGTTGGCGCTGGTGTTGTCCGCATTGGTTCGGTGGCAGGGCATCGTCGCTCTCACCCTCGATTACCTCCCGGCGCTGGTCGCCGTGATGACGCTCTCGCGCATGTCGATCGTCTGCCTGGCCCGCATCGCGCGACCGGCTACCGATGGAATGGGGTCTCAATTCGCCCGACATGTTTCCACACCGGCCACTGTGCTGGCCGTGGTCCAGGGCATCGCGGCTTCACTTTGGTGCGGCTGGCCGGCGGCATCGGCGATGCTGGCGGTTACCGCCGTGGTGGTGATCCTGTCGCACTGGTATTTCCACCGGCGCCTCGGCGGAGTCACCGGTGACTGCCTCGGCGCCACGAGCCAGTTCGTCGAGATGAGCTTGTTGACATTGTTGGCATGCCAAAGCTGTTTGTTGTGAGACACGCCGAACCAGCGGTTCACGGAGTGCTGCTCGGGCGAACGGACCCTCCTCTAGGCGAAAGGGGGCTTCAGCAGGCTCGCCGCCTGTGGACCCGGATGGCGGTGGCGACAGTCTACTCGAGCCCGCTGTCGCGATGCCGCCAGACCGCAAGTTTCGCTCCAGCGCCGGTGGTCGTGCTCCCTGAGCTGATCGAGATCTCGCTGGGAGAGTGGGATGGCAGGCGCTGGTCCGAAATCGAAGAAGCCAACGAAGCGATGGCCCACGCGAAGCTGGATGACTGGCTCGGTGTAACGCCGCCCGGCGGCGAGCCCTGGCCGGACTTCGCCGCGCGTGTGCGGTCTGCCCTCGCCGTGATCCGAGCGGGACCCCTGCCCGCCGCCGTGGTCGGTCACCTCGCCGTCAACGCGGTGATTGCAGCCGAATTGTCGCACGTCGATCCAACAACGTTCAACCAGCGATACGCTGAGGTACTGGAATTCGAAATCTCATCCCGACAATCCGAACCATGAATCACAACAAGCAACTCGCAGCCGCAATCAAAGCGCACTGGGATTCACTCACAAAACCCCGGGGCAGCCTCGGACAGCTTGAAGCGCTGGTTGTTCGCTATGGCCTCATCCGGGAAGAGCAAATGCCGGCCATCGAACGCAAGGGCATGTACGTTTTTTGCGGCGACCACGGAGTGGAGGCAGCCGGTGTGTCGGCTTACCCCCAGGAGGTCACCCGCCAGATGGTAATCAATTTCGTCCAGGGCGGGGCCGCTATCAGCGTCTTGTGCCGGCAATTTGGAATTCACCCGGTCATCGTGGACGCGGGCGTCATCGGCGAGTCGCCGGACGGCGTGGTGGACCGCAAGATCGCCGAGAGCACGCGCAACTTTGTCGAAGAACCGGCGATGAGTATCGAAGAGGCCCGGCGGGCGCTGATGGCCGGGCAAGGTCTGGCGCGGGAAGCCGCGGGACGCTTCGACGTCACCGGTGTCGGCGAGATGGGGATCGGGAACTCGACTGCGGCGGCGGCGCTGTTGTGCGCGTTCGCCGGCGTTTCTCCCGAGGAGTGCGTGGGGCGCGGTACCGGCGTTGACTCCGCCGGTTGGCATCGCAAGGTGGCCGCTGTTCGGGCCGCCCTGGAACGAAGCGCGCCGAACCGGACCGAGCCTTTAGCCATACTGGCCGAGCTCGGCGGATACGAGATCGCCGAGATGGCGGGATTCCTCATCGGTGCGGCCGAGATGCGTCTGCCGGTGGTGGTTGACGGCTTCATCGCCGGTTCGGCGGCCATGGTCGCCGGGGCGCTGAAACCGGCATCGATGGATGCAGTCCTCTTCTCGCATCGCTCATCGGAACAAGGGCACGGGCGGATGCTGGACCATCTGAACGCCCAAA
The DNA here is from genome assembly GCA_964385765.1 of uncultured Solibacteraceae bacterium. GTDB lineage: Bacteria > Acidobacteriota > Terriglobia > Bryobacterales > Bryobacteraceae > CAWELS01. The sequence continues at coordinate 1,080 of CAYLSS010000091.1, read as the reverse complement.
CTTACTTCTCGCTCGACATGCGGCTCGGCGAGGGGACGGGCGCGGCGTTGACCATCAATCTTCTCGAGACGGCCCTGGCTCTCTATCACGGGATGGCGACCTTCGCGGATTCCGGGGTCGCGGATGACAAGGCAGGCTGAGGTAAACTATGTAGGGAAAGCCCCTTTCAGGGAACTGACGACTTGCGATGATGCTGTGCGGCTGCTCGGGCAATGACCACCGTCGCAGTCGGCTCCTGCCCGGAGGCCTGCTGGCCGTCCGACGGACACCCACAGTAGGAAGGTTCGCTTGCTGAACAAACTCGTCTTTGAGAACCTGAAGCACCGCCCCATTCGGACCGTACTAAGCGTACTCGCGATCGCCATTGAAGTCATGATGATGCTGACCGTGGTCGGGCTTAGCCGCGGGATGCTGGCGGATTCCGCCCGCCGCGCCGAGGGCGCGGGAGCCGATATCTGGGTACGGCCGCCCAGCAGCGCCGCCGTCGGACTATCCGGCGCCCCAATGTCGGAGAAGATGCTCGACTTCTTCGAGAAGATGGAGCACGTGGAGTTGGCCGCTGGATCCGTGAATTACCCTATCGGCGGACTGCGCTCCGTGGTCGGTCTCGATATGGAGACCTTCAACAAGATGAGCGGCGGCTTCAAATATCTGGAAGGCGGACCGATAACGGGCGACGACCAGATCCTGGTGGATTCGCGTTACGCCATGACAACTTCTATGCTGTAAGCAGTCAAACGATGCGGAAGCCGGGGTTCAACAACTTCTTCATCAGCGACCAGACGCCCTCAGCGGACGGGCTGGAAATCGACACTGTGGACATCTCTTCTACGACCAAGGAGGTCCGGGTGTTCCAGGTTCCGTGGTCGGATTCGGACTACATCAGACTGCGGACTTCCGGTGGGTCTCACGTTCGCCAGTACGAAGAGGGAGTCCAGACCGAACTGATCACTGATGAGCTCGTCGAGATCGTGGATGGCCAGGGGCAATCGGAATTCCCGATCTACACGCTGGTATCAGCCGTGTACGCGGAGACCAATCTGGGAGCCATAACTGTCCAGGAGGACAAGACGGTAAGCA
>CAYLSS010000090.1:0-9070 GCA_964385765.1 uncultured Solibacteraceae bacterium | reverse complement strand
GCCGGCGCGGGCAGCGGCCGAGGAGGCGATCGGGAAGATCACCGCCGAGTGGGAGCCGGAAAGACTGACGCCTGCCGCGGAGCTTGCGGCGCATTTCAAAGAAACCGCGCGCGAACCGATCTTCCGGCCGGGCGCCAGGTATCCCGCTCTTCTCAAGCGCGGGTTGTTGGACGAGGGTTTCGCCGCGGCGGCGGAGACGGTCGGGTCGCGGTACTTCGTGCACTACATCGCGCATGTGCCTCTCGAACCCAGGGCGGCGTTGGCTGCATGGGAAGACGGCCTTCTGACGGTTGAGACCGGGACGCAGGTGCCGTTCGGCGTTCGGCGGGAGCTATGCCAGGCATTCGGGCTTACCGAAGAACAGGTGCGGGTGAAGGTTCCCGACACGGGCGGAGGCTTTGGCGGCAAGCACCGGGGCGAATGCGCGTTGGAAGCGGCCCGGTTGGCTCGCGATGCGGGGAAGCCGGTGCTGCTCGAATGGTCGCGCGAGGAAGAGTTCACGCGCTCCTATGCCCGCCCTGCCGGTTTGATGGAAGTGCGGGGAGGAGCAGATGGGAGGGGCAAGGTGACGGCCTGGGAGTTCCACAACTACAATTCCGGAGCCGCGGGCCTCACCCCGCCCTACAATTTCGACAATCTTTACTGTGGCTTCCATCAAGCGGATTCGCCTCTGCGGCAGGGCTCCTACCGGTCTCTGGCAGCGGTCGCGAACAACTTCGCCCGGGAGATGTTCATGGAGGAGTTGGCCGCCCGTCTGGAGGTCGACCCGGTCGAGTTTCGTCTCCGCAACGTGACCAACAGCCGGCTGCGGACGGTCATCGAGCGAGTGGCGGCCGAATTCGACTGGGCCGGCTCGAGAGGCGGCAATGGTTCGGGCTTCGGTTTTGCCTGCACGATCGAGAAGGGCGGGCACGTGGCGCTCGCCATCGAGTTGGAGACCGATGGAAGAACCGCGACCCTGAAACGGGCCGTGGTGGCGATGGACTGCGGCGCGGTGATCAATCCGGACAACCTGCACAACCAGGTGACCGGCGCGGTGATCCAAGGGATCGGTGGCGCATTGTGGGAGCAGCTTTGCTACGATTCGGAAAAGGCGACCAACCCGTGGCTGTCCGCTTACCGGGTGCCGCGGTTCACTGACGTGCCGGAGATAAGAGTACTGCTGGTAGACCGCCGTGAGGAGCCTTCGGCGGGAGCCGGGGAATCGCCCATCACCGTGGTCGCTCCGGCGATTGGCGCGGCTCTCTACAATGCCACGGGGCAATGGCGCCGTTCGCTGCCGATGCTGCCCGCGTAATTCAGATCCTGGGCTTCTGCTGCGCTTTCGCTACCCGCTCGGCCAGCAGCTTGCGCAGTCGCTCCACGGTTTCCTGCATGTGGGGCGCCCGCGCCAGGTTGACATACTCATTGGGATCTTCCTGATGATCATACAACTCGACGCCGTGGCGTCCTTCGTCCCATTCCGTGTAGCGATACCGTGTAGTGCGAATGGAGTAGCCGGCGACTCGCGGACGCAACGGTGGCCGGTGGACGCGATCGCTGCTGTCCAGCGTGGTCAGCGCCGACTCCCGTCCGAGGGCGCCGACATCCTCCAATTGCGGCCGAAAGCTTCGTCCGACGAGATGCCGCGGCCGCTCCAGACCGCACAGATCGGCGAGCGTCGGATAGATATCGAGTATCTCGGTCGGCGCGCCGGCCGCGCGGCCGCGGGTGGCCTCGAAGCCGGGCGCGGCCACCAGCATGGGGACCCGGCAGGAGTTTTCAAACAGCGTCGTCTTTTGCCAGAGCTGGTGCTCGCCCATGTGATAGCCGTGGTCGGAGACGAAGACGATGACCGTGTTTTCCCATAATTCCAGGCGGTCCACGGCGTCAAGGACGACGCCGAGTTGCGCGTCCATGAACGTGATCGAGGCATAGTAAGCCTGAATCGCCTGGCGCTTGGTCAGTTCGTCCATACCGAGTTGGAACCTTCGGTCCACCCAGGCGGCCGGCGGGATGTCCACGAGATCGTCGACCGGTTCCGCCGGGGTCCGTATCAGCTCGATCGGGTACATCCTGAAGTATTTCTTCGGAGCGACGTAGGGCGTATGAGGGCGGTAAAACCCCATCGCGATGAAGAAGGGTTCGTCGTGGTGCGTCTCCAGCATCTCGACGCAGGCTCGCGCTCCGATGCCGTCGGTTTGTTCGGCGTCCGTCCCATCGGCGGCGAGCCAGCTCAGCGTGCCGCCCATGCTGCGCCCCTCAACGTCAATCGAGTAGACCAGAGGTTCGTCGTCCTTATCCCGGCCGCGCGGATTGACGACCTCGTCCCACGACTGCGGGTCATCCTCGCCGGCGGTCCCGATCTGACCAGGTACGCCATAGTGGAAGATCTTGCCGATGCGGGCGACGTAGTAGCCGTTGTTGCGAAAGAGTTGGGGCAGGGTGACAACGTCCGGAATGTGCTCCCGGAAGTCGTCGGCGTTGCTCCGGACGCCGGTCTGATCCGGGTAGAGCCCGGTGAGCATGGAACTGCGGCTCGGGTTGCAGACCGGGTATTGACAGTAAGCGCGGTCAAACCGCACGCCGTGCGCGGCGAGCCGGTCGAGATTAGGTGTGTGGACAACGGGATGTCCATATGTGCTCATGTCATTGTTCAGGTCGTCCGACATAATGAGGAGCACGTTCTGCTTCCCGGCGGCGGGAAGGAGGAAAACTAACAGGACTAGAGTAAGAGAAAGCAGCCGGATCATCACGTCCATGAAGGTATCATTTCGGAGGTCCCGCCGTCCATGCTGTTCAGCGGCAGGTCGGACTCAGTACTCGTCGCCGTCGTAGAGCGGGGACACCCACTTCTCGTAGCCGTTGTAGAGCAACGTCGGCCGGCGGTCCATATTAGGAAGCAGCTTCTCTACCGCCTGGCTCCATCGCGGGTGGGGTTTGCCCGGATTCACGTTCGCAAAGAAGCCGTACTCTCTGGGCTGAATACTATTCCAGAAGGTTGCGGGCTTTCTGGCGAGGAACTCAATCCGGACAATCGACTTGATGCTCTTGAATCCGTACTTCCAGGGCACAATCAGCCGGAGCGGCGCGCCGTTCTGGACCGGAAGCGGTTTGCCGTACACGCCCGTCACAAAGAGCGCCAGTTCGTTTTGTGCTTCATCGAGCCGCAGTCCCTCGTGGTAAGGCCACGGGTACCATGGTGTTCGCTCGAGTCCGGGCATCTCGTCCGGCCGATTCGCGGTCTCGAACCGGATGTACCGGGCTTTGGACGTGGGCTCGACCAGGCCGATGAAGTCGGCCACGCGGAAGCCGGTCCAGGGCACCGCCATGGCCCAGGCCTCGACGCAGCGAAATCGGTAAAGCCGTTCTTCCAATTGGAACTTGGAAAGGAGATCGTCGAGATCATAGCGGCCTGGCTGGTTGACGTGTCCATCGACCTGAATGGACCAGGGATGAGTCCGAAATTCGCCCACGAGGTCTTTGACAGCCTGTTTGTCGGTGTCGTGGAATTCGTAGTAGTTGTTGAATCCGGTTGCCGCCCATTCGGGGGTGATGGGACGGTCGAGCTGGAATGCTTCGTTGCGCCTGGCTGGATAGAGTTTGTCGCGCGCGGCTTGCAGCAGTCCGGACATGCCGAGAAAGCCGGCCGCTTGGAGGATCTGGCGTCGATTGAGGAATATGTGTTCCGGCGTGGCCTCGCGTTCCGGTATCTCCCAGCCCCGGGGAGTTCGAATCAGCATCCTGTCAGGCTCTCAACCTCCTGCTCAATTAAGATGCGGCCGGTTTGCCCTTAGTTTCCCCGAGTGGACGAGTTGATCTTGCCCGGTGATCACCTTCTCTTGTATTCACGGAGCGATCCCGTCGCATCGTTCACGCGACGCGACGGGATCCTACTCGTCGATCCGTGCATTCGCCCATGATGGGAATACATCACCGGCGAGCTTCGGGTATCAGGTTCGGATGTGAAACTGGCTGGAAGTTCCTAGTAGCGGCCCCGTCCGCCACCCCGGCCGCCGCGCTCATGACGGTCGCCGCCGCGGCCGCCGCGCCCGCCGCCCCGGGCTCTCGGCGGACGTTCCCGCATCGGGCGTGCTTCATTCACCACGAGCTTCCGGCCTGCGATTTCACGGCCATTGCATGTCGCAATTGCCTGCTGGGCGACGTCCTCGTCCTCGAAGTCCACGAATGCAAATCCCCTGGATTCTCCTGTAAAACGGTCCCGCACTACACTGATCGCATCAACGGTGAACCCGGCCTCCGTGAACCACTCGGCCAGCTCGGAGTCATGAATATCGTATGGAACGTTGCCCACGTAAAGTCTCATTTATTCTCCCTTCCAGCCCGCCATTCCGAATACTTCTCACGAGACAGAAGGGTCCTGAGAAACGCTGTACGGGCAACTCACACTGTCTCCACCGGCCTTCGAACGCCGGCTACCCATAGTACATAATGACCCGCGCTGATCAAGAGGTCAATGTATTCTTGAGCGCTCGTTCTGAATGCGTGGGCGGAAAGCAAGGAAGTATCGTATTTCCAGTACGTTGGGGCATTTCACCCAATATTTCGGATAGGGTCCCGAAGAACCACCGAAGACGCCGTTCTACGCGCCATTTCGCACCATTCAGTGGATAGCGATTGGCAGTGGGTTCATTTGTGATGCAAACTGCGGTCATTGCACAGGTTACACCGTGAAGTCGGCGGCGGTAGCCAGATTACAGACTGGGACGAAAAGACCAAAGACTCGGGAGGGGAAGAATGAGCACTCATCCGGTAGAACCGAAGCCATCCGCGGATCTCGTGCAGATCGGATCCGTTGAGGAAATCATCCAGAAGCGTCTCGCCGAGGAGCGCGCCCGGCTCGAGCAGGAGGCGGGCGTCGCCAAGAAGGAGCGGGAACGATTTCATCGTCCGGTGGAGCGGGCATTCACAGCGGACCAGCGCGGTCATACGACGCTGCTGTTCGGAGGCCTGACGTGGAAGCATGAAAAGCTGGTTCACGGCGCTCTCGAAGGCCTGGGCTACAAGGCTGAAGCTGTTCCCACGCCCAACGTCAGCGCTTTCCAGCTCGGTAAAGAGTACGGCAATAACGGCCAATGTAATCCGACCTACTTCACGGTCGGAAACTTAGTTCAGTATCTGCAGAGTCTCGAAGAGCAGGGGCTGACCAAACAGGAGATCATCGACCGCTACGTGTTCTTCACCGCCGGCGCCTGCGGGCCCTGCCGTTTCGGCATGTACGAAGCCGAATACAGGCTCGCGCTGCGCAACGCCGGATTCGATGGGTTCCGTGTGCTGCTCTTCCAGCAAAGCGGCGGCCTGAGCCAGTCCGACGCGGAGCAGGGTCTGGCGATGAACATCGACTTCTTCCTGGGCATCCTGAACGCACTCAACTGCGGTGACGTGCTCAACGAGGTCGCTTATGCGATTCGTCCGTTCGAGGTGAACCCCGGCGAGACGAACGCCACGCTCGAATCCATCATGGACTATATGCACGAGGTATTCGTGCAGAAGCAGCCGTGGAAAGTCGGCGACCGGCTGAGCGGTTTCCTGGGCGGTTTCAAGGACACGGCCGAGTATGTCGGCAAATTCGTGAACCAGCTCCAGGGCGACGACATCACCGCCGCGCTGGAACGATGCCGCAACCGCTATAACGAGATTGACGTCGACCGCCTGCGGGTGAGGCCGATTGTCAAGATCACCGGCGAGTTCTGGGCGCAGACCACCGAAGGCGACGGCAACTTCAATATGTTCACCTTCCTCGAGAAGGAAGGGGCGCAGGTTCTGGTGGAGCCGATCGGCACGTGGATCACCTACATGATTTTCGGTGTCATCCAGAAGCTCCGCGACACCAAGGGCATCGACGAAGGGGCGGTGCTGCCGCCGCTGTGGCGGCTCGACAAGCGCGCCAAAATCGAATGGAGTTACCAGAACAAGCTCGCCAAGATTCGCCTCGCGGAGACGATCTTCCGGCGCGAGTATCATCGGATTGTGGACGCCATGGGCGGCCTGGCGCACGAGTTGGTTGACCAGTATGCACTGCAGCGAGCCGGCCATCCGTTCTATAACTCGCGTCTCGCGGGCGGCGAGGGGCACCTCGAAGTTGCTAAGAATATTTACTACGCCAATAAAGATCTGGCGCACATGGTCCTCAGTCTGAAGCCGTTCGGCTGCATGCCGTCGACGCAATCGGACGGCGCCCAGGCGGCGGTAGTCTCGCAGTTCAAAGACATGATCTATCTCCCGATCGAGACTTCGGGCGAAGGTGAAATCAACGCTCACAGCCGCGTGCAAATGGCGCTCGGCGAGGCAAAGTTCAAGGCGAAGACCGAATTCGCCGAGACCTTGGAGGCCACCGGCCTGACGCTCGATGACTGCTACGAGTATGTTGACGCGCATCCCGAACTGAAGCGGCCGATGTTCATCGTGCCCCATCACCAGGGCACTATCAGTACCGCGGCCAACATGGTTCGCCACATCGCCGGCCGCATGGCGAAGGAAGGGTGGCAGCCGAAGCGCGCGACCACGGTACCGGTCGGACAGTAACTCGGCTCTTCGCGCCTTCTCACTCGGGAGATCATTATGGAAAAAAAGCTTCTAGTTGGATTCGATGTAGGTTCAACCACCGTCAAAGCCGTGGTCATGGACGCCGCTACCGACGAGGTGATCTGGCAGGATTACCAGCGTCATGACACGAAACAGCCCGAAAAGGGCCTTGAGTTTCTTCGTCGCTTCGAGGAAGAGATTCCGGGGTTCAGGCAGAGTAACACGCGGGTCTTTGTCACCGGCTCCGGCGGCGCGAGTATCGGGAAACACATCGGAGCGAAGTTTGTCCAGGAAGTGAACGCTGTTTCGCTGGCGGTGGAGAAGCTCTATCCTGCGTGCGGTTCGGTGATTGAACTCGGCGGCCAGGATGCTAAGATTATCATCTTCAAGGAAGATCCCGAGACCGGCCGGAAAAAGAAGATCCCGTCGATGAACGACAAATGCGCCGGGGGTACCGGCGCCGTGATCGACAAGATCAACGCCAAGCTCAAGATTCCGCCCGAGAAGCTGGGGCAGATGGAATACCGGGACCTGAGGCTCCACCCGGTCGCCGGCAAATGCGGCGTATTCGCCGAGACGGATATCAACGGACTGCAGAAGAGCGGTGTACCGAATGATCAACTGATGGCGTCGTTGTTCGAGGCCATTGTGATGCAGAACCTCTCGGTGCTGACGCGCGGGAACACGCTGCGGCCGGAAGTGCTCTTGCTGGGGGGGCCCAACTGCTACATCAAAGGAATGCGGGACTGCTGGAAGGTCAACATTCCGAAGATCTGGGAAGAGCGCAAGTTCGAGCTGCCGGAAGGCGCGGATCCCGAGGACCTGATCAAGACTCCGGAGAATGCTCAGTATTTCGCCGCCATCGGGGCGGTCGAGTTCGGCAAGACCGAGGAGGAGACCGCCGGCCAATACATTGGCTGGGAGAAGCTCGAGTGGTACATCGAGCACGGCCGCGAAGAGGAGAAAGCGAAGAAGGGCTCCAAGGGCGGGCTGGTGAAGTCCGTGGACGAGCTGTCGGAATTCAAGGATCGCTACCGTCTCCCGAAGTGGTCACCGGCGAAGTTTGAGCCGGGTGAGGTAGTGGAAGGCTTCATCGGTATCGATGGCGGATCGACTTCCACGAAGGCGGTTCTTCTTTCGAAAGACCCCGCGCGCCAGGTGATTGCCAAGGCCTACCAGCTCTCCAATGGGAATCCCATCGAGGACACAATGGAGATCTTCGCCAAGCTTGAGGCGCAGGTCCTGGAGCAGGGCGCCACTCTCAAGGTGCTCGGCGTTGGCAGCACGGGCTATGCGAAAGACATCCTCAAGGACGTAATCGGCGCCGATGCGGCGGTGGTCGAGACGGTGGCGCATACCCAGGCCGGGCTTCACTTCTACGACGATGTCGATGTCATCTGTGACATCGGCGGCCAGGACGTCAAGATCATCATTTTGAAGAACGGCCGCGTTAAGGACTTCAAGCTGAATACGCAGTGCTCGGCGGGCAATGGCTACTTTTTGCAATCCACCGCAAACGGTTTCGGCTACGACGTTAAGCAGTACGCCGATATCGCGTTCGGGGCGCAGTCATTCCCGAGCTTCGGCTACGGCTGCGCGGTCTTCATGCAGAGCGACATCGTCGACTTCCAGCGTCAGGGGTGGAAGCCGGCAGAGATCATGGCGGGACTTTGCAATGTATTGCCGAAGAACGTCTGGCTTTATGTTTCGCAGATTCCGAATCTCGCGGCCATCGGGCGCCGTTTTCTGCTGCAGGGCGGCACCCAGTACAACCTGGCCGCGGTGAAGTCTCAAGTGGATTTCATCCGCGGGCGGTTCAAGGGCAAGGATGTCGAGCCTGAGATCCTGGTGCATAAGTTCTGCGGCGAAGCCGGCGCGATCGGCGCGGGCCTCGAGGCGGGGCGACTGTTCGATCGCGGCCGCCAGACCAGCTTCATCGGTCTGAATGCGGTGCAGGAGATCAGCTTCAAGACGACCCGCAACGAAGATACGCGCTGTTACTTCTGCAAGAATAAGTGCCTCCGCACATTTATCGACGTCAAGACCTCCAACATCTCAGCCGACGCCTATCGGCCGAAGAAGTCCAAGGTGCCGCTCGAGGAAGGCTCGCAGCGGCTGATTATCGCCACCTGCGAAAAGGGCACGGTCGAAGACATTCAGGAGATGCGCGTCATCAAGGGCGGTCTTGACGATCTGAAAAAGTCGAACCCGAATTTCGCCGAGATTGCCGCCCGCCAGGTGTACCGTTTTCCAAAGGTGGAGAATGTCTCGGATCCAGCCCCGCGGTTTCGCATTACGAAGGCGCAGAAGCGGCGGGCCGAACTGCTCGAGAAGCGGTCCGAAATCCGCATCGGCATCCCGCGTGTGCTGAATATGTACTCGATGGCGCCGTTGTTCACCGGCTATTTTGCCGCTCTCGGCATCACGCATAAGAACCTCGTCTTCTCGGATTACACCGACGAAGAACTTTACAAGGCGGGCGCGAAGCGGGGCTCCATCGATCCCTGCTTCCCGTCAAAGCTGGGCATCCCGCACGTGCACAACT
>CAYLSS010000089.1:0-9099 GCA_964385765.1 uncultured Solibacteraceae bacterium | reverse complement strand
GCGCGCGCTACGTCATCGTCACCGGAGAACCGCTCATGGACGGATATGCACGCCGCGGCCGGTGGGTCGTCTGGTGCATTCTGGTCTCGATCTTCATCAAGCGGCATCTGGCGGGGTTGTACCATGTCCTCCTAATCGGTGCCGCGGCGCACCTGCTGGTCCCCCTGCCGACGCCGCACAGCCCGAAAATCTGGTCCATTGTTTTCTGGGTCCTGGGCTTCGCTCTCATGTACTGGGGGCGATACCGCGGCATCGAGCAGTGCTCGAAACCTCTGATTGTGATACTCGGTGGAGCGCTGGTGGTGGCGGCGGTGTTCTCGAAGCCGGATTTGACCGGCGTGCTGCACGGTCTGTTCATGCCCTCGATTCCCGAAGGCTACCGGACATACAGCTATCCCCTGGTCCTCATGGCCCTGGTGGGGGCGGGAGCCGGCTCGCTCAGCAATCTGAAGTATTCGGCCTTCGTTCACGAGAAAGGCTGGCAGCAGCTAGCGTTTCTCAAACGACAGCGTTTGGATCTGTTGTTGAGCGTCGTGGCGCTATTCGTCATGCTCGCCCTGGTACAGATCGCGGCGGCCGGGACATTGGCGCCGAAAGGAATGGTCCTGGAACGCCTCGAGGACCTCGTCCCAATGTTCTCCGAAGCCTTGGGTCCCGCAGGGCGTATTCTAATGGGGCTCGGACTCTGGGCCGCGGTCTTTACCACGTTTGTCGCCGCCAACACGGGCTACGGTCTTTTGTCGGCCGACATCCTGGAAGGATTGTTGCGCCGTCCGGCGGCAAGCTCACCGCGGAGAGACCCCCAACGCCATGGCAGGCTCTATCACTGGTGCGTGATCTGGTTCTGCGTGTCGCCCCTCTATGTCCTTTTCACTGACTGGGAGCCGCTGGCGCTCGTGCTCGTTGCGACCGCACTGCAGACGCTCCTCCTCCCGGTCGTGGTCCTGGTCCTCATGTGGCTCACCGGTGACAAGACCCTCATGGGCGAGCACGCCAACGGGTGGGTGACCAACGGGGTGATGCTCATCATCGTCATCGCATCGTTCATCTTGATGTATCAAAATGCAGTCAGACTCTTTTGATGCACCACCCGATCATGCTCTCCGTGAGCGGTTCACACGGCCTTCAGCGATCCGATCCGCCAGCGCCTGGTAGTCTCGCGTTTCGATCTTCTGCCCCTGCAGCTCGAACGTATTACTGTCTCCTTCGAAAGGAATTACCTTCAGGTGATATGGGTTCTTCCGCTTGAGTTCCTGAATGCCGGAGACTTCCCACTGCTCGGAGTGCCCCACCTCGCTCAGTGACTCGAATGTCACCCGCTCTTTGCCTATGATAAGCCGCCCCTGACGGCCAGCTCCGCCTCCTGTACCTGGACCGAAGTTTGCGCCGGCAGGCCTTGCCCCATCAGGAGCAGCAGCAGAACAAAACAAATTCCATAACTCTTCACGTTACACCTCGTTCCACTTTGATGGTGAAGCGTCTTGTGGAGATGGATTTGCCGGCTGCTTCGTTTCATGCAGCGGAAATACCGGCGGATCCTCAGGACATTCTGGAGACGACCCGGCGCGAGGACGCCGGGAGGAGAAACGCGCCCAGGGCCGCCAGCAGAGCCAGACCCGCCAGGCTGGCATAGACCCAGGTGAACTCTCCCGTCCGTTCGTTGACCGCGGAGACGAACTTGATGGCCACCGGCGCCGATCCGAATGCCACCACGAACTTCAACCCGTAGGCGAGGCTACGGTGCTCCGCCGGCGAGAAGTGGGCGACCAGCATGTTCTCGGCCGGCAGCGCCCCCGTCGAGAACAGGACCGCCAGAACGCCGACTGCGATCAAGGGAAATCCGGAAACCAGGGAGATTCCAATCAATACCGGGACCTGGAGCGAGAAGCCCGTCAGATACACGATCTTGAGCGGCAGCCTGTCGGCCAGGTGCCCGCCGAGAATCTGCATGATTCCGCCGACGGTGTAGACTCCGGCAATAGCCGCCCCTACACCGAACAGACCATCATCCCCCAACCCCGACACCCGCAGCGCGAAGATCTTCGGCAGCGATGCCTGGGTCGACTGGAAGATCAGCCCTGAGATGAGCATCGTCGCCAGCAGCGTTACGAAGCCCCGCAGCATCTCGCCGCGGCCGGGTTCGGCCGGATCAGCCATGGCCACCCTGCCGTCGCGAACATGACCGAGCCGGATCGCCGCCACCAGCGCCAGGCCTGTGGCCAGGCAGATCGCTCCCGGAACAATAAACGCCGCCCGCCAGGAGATCAGATCGATCAGCGCCCCCGCAACCACCCCGGCGACGGCCACCCCCATTGCCCCGAACACCCCGTTGATCCCGAGCGCCTTACCCCGCGCCTCCGCATTGTTTACCAGCCAGGCGATGCCCACCGGGTGGTAGATGGAGGCGAACAATCCGATGGCCGCCAACCCAACCATCATGGCCGTCTTCCCTTCGAGCAGCCCGCAAAAAACGCCCGCCGCGCCCATGCCCACGAAGTAGACAACCATCATCCCCGTCGCCGACCATCGATCCGCCATCCACCCGGCCGGCAGCGCTGCTACCCCGACCAACAGCGCCCCGAGCGTCCACAACTCCACCAATTCGTGATACGGCAGTCCCCACTCCTTTTCGAGCGCCAGCACGATCACGAAATAGAAAGCCGTGAACATGTGCATATAGGTATGGCCGAGACAGGAAAACACGAGTGAGAGGCGTGAAGAATCTTTTGCCATGAATCGAGCCGGAACCCCGCCGGACGGCAGCCCATGTCACCGCCCACATCTCATTCTAATTGGAGATCAGAATCGACTGCGCACCCCCGGGCCGGGCGTGGAATAGAGCGACCTCGCTGGTGTCCGGGCCGGGCTTGCGCTCGGACAAACTCCCTTTCCCGATAAAGGCAAACGGCATAGAATCATCCCTGATGATACGTGGTCCCGGGGCGACAACCGGAAAGGACCTCATCCAGGTCGAGGAACGTGACGCGCCTGTCACCAAGGCCAATGGCGTTCAATGCGCTCGGCAAGATGGCGACACCGTTGTCGTCGAAGTCGGCTCCGGCGACTACCACTTCACCGACCATGTAGTCCACTGAACCCTAACAACGAGTGCTGGAAATATCAGAGGGGCGCCATCACAGCGCCGAAGGCGAAGTGGAGCGTCTCACCGAGATCCGTGGAAACGAGTGTCGCCGAACATTTGCCCAGTCCATCAGGTTCTCGAGATGAATGAGTCCGACAAGCGAGTTTCCGTCCATCACCGGCGCGGTCAGCGTGCGGTGGCGCTGCATCTCCCGGAATGCACCCGCCAGCGAGTCATTGAAGCGGACCGTCGCTATATTGGGTCGCATGACCTCGGACACCGGGGTCTGCGGATCCAGTTGCCGCAGCGCCCGCAGCAGGGAAGGTCGGTCCACGAAACCCAGCAGATAGCCGTGCTCGATCACCGGGATCTCTCTCTCGGCGCCGGACAGCACTACCCAAGCGGCCCATTCAAGCGAATCGTCCGGCGAAACGGAGCGAAACTGCCTCGACATCACACTCGACACCGGCACGCCCGTCAGGTTGCCGCGCACCATGGCTGCGTTCACTTCCTGCTGCGCCCCCATCCAAACGAACATCGCGATGAAGATGAGCATCGGATTCGTGAAAATCCCGGCCACTCCAAACAGTACCGCCATTCCCTGGCCTGCCCAAGCGGCTACCTGCGTCGCTTTCACGTAGTCAGTCCGCATCGCCAGCACGGCCCGCAACACACGGCCTCCGTCCATCGGAAAAGCAGGCAGCATGTTAAAGATCACCAGGCTGACGTTGACCAATAGCATCCGCTGCAGAAAAGGACTGTCAATCATGCTGAACTGCGCCATCGGTGTCCATGACCCCGTCACCGCCAGCAGGACGAAGAGACCGGCGGCGATGGCCACATTCACGGCGGGACCCGCCAGCGCCACCCACAACTCCTGGCGCGGGTCATCCGGCATCCGCTCCAGCCTTGCCACCCCGCCAATCGGCAGCAGCGTGATGTCCCGCGTCGGAATACCGTACTGCTGCGCCGTCAGCGCGTGCCCGAATTCATGCAGCACCACGCAGCCGAACAGCGCCACGACGAAAAGAACCGCCTCTGCTGCCGCGAATAGTCCGTTCCCCTGCGTCACTGACGAGAATCCGATAAGGCCCACCAACAGTACAAACGTGACATGGAGATAGACTCCAATTCCACGGAACCCGCCAATCCTGTAAGACCACTTCATCCCATCCACCTCGGTGTCCGTCTGCCGCGTCACTCCTCCGTCGATAGGGGTTTGACGCGAAGGTTATTTGACAAACAGTCGCTCATATCAGTAGATGCATCCGACTGGCGCCGTGTTTCGAAATCCTTATGATGGCTGCCGCTGAGCCCTCCTTGCGCCGATCGCCCCGAGCACGTGCTCGAACACTCTTCGTCCCGCTTTTTTCGCCTATGTCGGGTTGATCGCTGTTCCGGTGACTGTCAACGCCGAGCGCCTCGAAAGATGATTGCGCTCCGTCCGCCAGATCAGCGTCCCGAACGGGGTTCCCGACACGGGGGCGGGTCACCGATCCGCCCCCGCTAACCAAAGTTACCCGCTGTAGTTAGCGGCCTGAAGAACCGAAACCTCCGGTTCCGCGTTGCGAATGGTTCAGCTCGGCCTCCTCCCATTCGACTGCCTCATAGCGGGCGACAACCATCTGCGCGATCCGGTCGCCGGCGCGGATCTCGTACGGCTCGTGACCAAGGTTGATAAGGATCACCCGTAGTTCGCCCCGGTAGCCGGGGTCAATGGTCCCGGGCGCGTTTGGCATCGTGATGGCGTGCTTCAGCGCCAGTCCGCTGCGAGGCCGTATTTGCGCCTCGAAGCCGGGAGGCAGCTCGATCGCGAGGCCGGTTGGAACGGCTTGCGGCACACCGGGTTCGAGCCGGCGATTCTCGAGGGCGCGCAGGTCCATCCCGGCGTCTTCAGCCGGGCCGTGAGCATAGGTCGGAAGCAGGGCGTCCGGATGCAGCTTGCGGATATGGATCTTCATCGAATCCGCTATGATAGCGGTTTCCATGCCAGCCGAGAATGCCCGCAGAGTGATCAGTGTGGCGCCGATGCCGCCGGAGAGATCGGCCTACGCCCTGGCTCGTTATAGCCGTTCCGCCGACTCGATCCATTCCTCGGTCGAGTGGGTCCGGGAACACGACTCCCAGAAGTTCCTCGAGAGCTTCTATTTTCAATACGGCCACGCCTCCATCGCCGACCTCGGCCACGTGATCCTCTGCTTTGAGAACATCTCCGAACTGGCCGCGACCGAGGTGGAAGACGAACAGCTCTGGGATGGACAGGCGCGCTCCTCGCGCTACCAGGATTTCTCCCAATGCGGCTTCCTGACGCCGCCGGAGTTGTCCGGAGAACGGGCCGAGACCTATCGCTCAGCAGGCGGGCGGCTGTTCGCCGCCTACCAGGACATTCACCGCCGGGTGTTCGAGGGGTTGTCCGAGAAGCTGCCCCGCCCCGAGGAGATGAAGCCGGGCGCCTACGAACGGAATCTGCGGGCCCGCGCCTTCGACGTGGCCCGCTATCTTCTGTTCTGGGGTGTTCCAACGAGTGTCGGTCAGGTGACCAGCATCCGGACGCTCGAAAAACAAGTCCGCCGTCTCAAATCCAGCGCGTACCTGGAGTGCCGCCATCTGGCGGATGGGATCGGGACAGCCTGCGCGGAGAAACCGGCCTGCGTCTGGGACCCCGCCGCCGCGTCCGAACCGCTGGCCCCAACGCTGGCGCGCCACCTCGACGCGGATGCTTACCTGGCCGCCGCCCGGCGCGACCTCCGCCTGTGGGCGGAGCAGAACCTTCCGCCGAAAGGCGAAGAGCCGGACGATGTTGACCTGCTGAAGATCGTGGACGTCCCCTCCGACATCGTCGCCACCCTCCTCTATCCGGTCAGTGACCGCCCCTACCGCGAACTATACGACATGGCGGCGGGCTGGAGCGAACGCCGGCGGTCCGAAGTGATCGACCTGGCGCTCGAAAGCCGGTCGCGCCGCGACGAGCTTCTGCGCGCATTTCGCGGCGGGCCTTATGTCTTTGACATGAAGCTCGATATCGGCGCCTACCGGGACCTGCACCGTCATCGCCGGTGCCAGCAGTTCCGGCAGAATTACTCCGCGACCTTGGGCTACGCGACACCGGAAGCCATCGAGACCATGGGACTGACCGATTTGTACCGGGATGCGATGGATCAGGCATTCGCGGCCATGGGGCGTCTGCCCGCCCCGGGCTCCCACTACCTTCTCCCCTTCGGCGCCCGGTCTCGGTTCCTCTTCAAGATGGATTTCGCCGAGGCCGAATACATCAGCAAACTGCGCAGCGGCGTGAAGGGACACTTTTCCTACCGCGGCATCGCCTGGAAGATGAAGCAGAAGATGGAGAGGGTGGAACCGGAACTCGGCCGCCTGATCGATGCCACGCCCCCATGGGTGGAAGATCCCCTGAAACGCTAGATCCGGCCGTTCTCATCAGGGCTTAAGACCGGCTGATCTTGCGCGCCCGCAGAAACTGGGTGACGCCAAACCACAGAAACATCAGTGAGAAGAGCGCGCCCCCGATGAGCATCGCCAGCTCGCCAACCTCCCCTTCACGATCGCGAAACAGCAGAATCGTGCGGTAGCCGAAGACAACGCCAAAGATGACGAAGACGAATCCAAAAACTTCATTCCACAGAATCCGCAAAGGGCGAATGACGCCGGGCGCCACATAACCCAGGAACTGCTTTATCTTCTTCATCATCGGGACAGGGTCTTTTCTCATCCTAGCAAAAGGCATTCGAGCGGAACGCTACCATCGAATTTGCGAACTATCGGCGAGAGTCTGGTAGACTTTTGGATAGATTCCTGAGTAGATTGTCTTGTCGAAAGGTGCATTCCATGTCTGATAACAACGACGTCACCCGCCGCGATGTGGTGAAGATGGCCGGAGCCGCCACCGCCATCGCCGCCGCGCAGAAACTCAGCGGCGCGCCGGCTATCCAGAAGGTCCACGCCGCCAATGAGGTGGTCAACTTTGCGGTCATCGGGACCGGTGGCCGGGGTACCTACCTGATCCGCCATTTCAATGGCTTGGATGGCGGCCGGTGTGTCGCGGTCTGTGACATCGTGACCGAAGCGCTCGAGGGCGCGATCGAGGCCTCCAAAGACAATCCGGAAGGCTACAAGGACTATCGCGAGGTCCTGGCTCGCGACGATGTCGATGCCGTGGTGGTGACGGTTCCGCTGTATCTGCACTTCCCCGTCACTCGCGATGCGCTCCTCGCCGGAAAACATGTTCTTTGCGAGAAGAGCCTCGTTTTCAAGCCGGAAGAGGTCCACGCTCTTCGCACCCTCTGCGAGGAACGGCCCAACCAGGTGCTTCAGACCGGCCTGCAGCGCCGCTACAGCCGCTTCTACCAAACCGCCAAGCAGATGATCGAAAAGGGTATCCTTGGCGAAGTGACCCACGTTCGCGGCCAGTGGCATCGCAACCCGGGGTGGCAGATGACGCAGTTCCCGGATCGTCAGCGCGAGCGCAACTGGCGCCTGTTCCGTGAGTACTCCGGCGGGTTGACCGCCGAGCTGGCCTCCCACCAAATTGACGTCGCTAGCTGGATGTTCTCGATGGAGCCGGAGTTCGTGGTGGGCATCGGTGGTCTCGACTTTCTGCACGATGGCCGCGATGTCTATGACAACATCCAGCTCTTCTACAACTATCCGCGCGGCCGAAAGCTGATGTACTCGTCCATCTGCACCAACAAACACCTCCCGCTGTTCCACGGCGAACGGAACGAATTCGGCGAGATTATCATGGGCACCGAAGGCACCATCCACATCACGGTCGGCAGCGACAATGAACCCGCCCTCGGCCTGTGGTTCTATGAGCCGCGCCCCGAAGAGTTGAAGGAAGCCGAGGAGAAGGCCGAGGAGAAACCGGCTATCGCCGGAGCAACCCTCGAATCCACCGGCAAGGGTGTCCGGGGATTCCCGATCCTCTTCGAAGACGATCAGATCCAGGAAGACGACTCATTCCTGACCAAGGAACTTAAGTACGCCCGGATGTGGCTCTATCAGAAAGGCGTCATGGTTCCCGAGGAGCGGAATCCGGTCGACACTGAGCTGCTCGGCTTTTTCGAGAGCGTGCGGACCGGCAAGCGTCCGCTCGCCGACCTCGAGGTCGGCCTGGCCGACTCCATCGCGGTGATTCTCTCCAACTTGGCTATGGACGAAGGCCGCCGCGTGTATATGAAGGAGATCGAGGAGATGGGCCGCGACAAGGTCGAAGAAGCGATGGCCCGCTCCATCGTCTGATCACGCCTTCTCTGTCGTCCCTGGGCGGCCGGTCCCTCGGTCGCCCTACATCTCTAATTCACCATTAAAGGTGAGCCTCTCCGGGTAGTAGATCAGTCTTCGAAACGGGAGAGGGACGCCCGGCACATAGAGGTCAAAAAGGAACTCTTCGTCGTCGGGCGACACGACGCGCGGGAAGATCATCCGCAGGTAGCGGTCGTCCGCCGTCGGCGGGAAATGGCCGATCATCTTGTATTTCTTCTTGCCGATCACCAGCACGGATTTGTTCTCCATCGCTCGGGTGTCCTTTTCGGGCGCCAGGTACTGTGGATACGGGATATGAACCGCGAGCACGAAGTACCGGTCGCGGTGATCCTCGAGAAACTGGAAATACTCCCCGACAGAGTCGTCCTCGAATGTGCTCGTCCCGGCGTTCCGGCGGCGCAATTCGAGTTCCGCCTGCCACACCGGCCATGCGCTAGCCAGATAGATATGCGCTTCCCCTTCCGTTTTTGCCCAAGGCGACTCATGCAACAGAGCGTGCAGTTGCTCGTCAGTCCATTCCTCCGGTGAGACTGTTTCCCAAAACGGGGCGGCAGCCAGAAACGCCGCCGCCAGAACTGTCCGGATCAGCACAAAACCCTCCTGATTCCATGCTACGCTTCTCCCTCTCCTGCCGCTGAAAACACCTCGATCTCCCAGGTTCGGCGCAAGAGTCTTCAACGACCTTTGCACGAAGTGCGTGTCGTGGTATACAAGTTGCCGAACGCGGTTTGGGCGAG